>CAINWC010000420.1 GCA_903854305.1 uncultured Pseudomonadota bacterium
GCCAATACGCATCAATCTAAAATTCAAAGCCGCTAGATTCCGACCTTCGTCGAAATGACAGAAAATGATTTCATGTCATGCGCGGAATGACTAGCACCCTGCTTAGCGGTATAATCTTTAAATCTAAAATTAACCTTTAAGTCCCACTCATGCAACAGCAATATCCCTTCAAAGACATCGAACAAACCGCCCAAGCTTATTGGGAAGCCAATCAATCATTTGCCGCCCCTGAAACTTCAGATAAACCAAAATACTATTGTTTATCCATGTTTCCGTATCCGTCTGGCCGTTTGCATATGGGCCATGTGCGCAATTATACGATTGGTGACGTATTAAGCCGTTTTCATAAAATGAAAGGCTTTAACGTCTTGCAACCAATGGGTTGGGACGCGTTTGGTTTGCCTGCCGAAAATGCAGCGATTAAGCATGAAACTGCCCCAGCAGCTTGGACTTACAGCAATATTGAGCACATGAAAACGCAGCTTAAACAATTAGGTTTAGGCGTGGATTGGAACCGTGAAATTGCCACTTGCAAGCCAGAATATTACAAATGGGAGCAGTGGCTATTTACCGAGCTTTTCAAAAAAGGCCTAATCTACAAAAAAACTTCTACGGTCAATTGGGATCCTGTTGACGGTACTGTGCTTGCCAATGAGCAAGTGATTGATGGCCGTGGCTGGCGCAGTGGCGCATTGGTAGAGAAGCGCGACATTCCACAGTATTTTATGAAGATTACTGCATATGCTGAAGAACTGCTGAATGATTTAGACAAGTTAGAGGGCTGGCCTGAGCAAGTTAAGACCATGCAACGTAACTGGATAGGCAAAAGTTTTGGTTGCGAGGTTGAGTTTCCTATCATCGGTCAAACTGGCAATCTAAAAGTCTACACCACACGCCCAGATACATTAATGGGTGCGACTTACGTGGCAGTGGCGGCTGAACATGCACTAGCGACTCAAGCTGCACAAAATAACCCAGCGCTGGCTGACTTTATTGCAGAATGTAAACGCGGTAGCGTGGCTGAGGCTGATGTTGCCACTGCTGAGAAAAAAGGTATGGCGACGGGTTTGTTTGTTACGCATCCGTTAAATGGTCAACAATTGCCAGTTTGGGTAGCGAATTACGTATTGGCTAGCTATGGTGAAGGTGCTGTAATGGCCGTGCCAGCGCATGACGACCGCGATTTTGAGTTTGCCAATAAATATGGCTTAGCCATTAAGGCCGTTATCAAGAAAACAGTTGATGACACTCAGCCAATGACGGACCATGGTCTTTTGTTTAACTCTGGCGCATTTGATGGTTTGAATTTTGAGCAAGCTTCTGATGCTATTTCAGCCGCTTTAAGCACAATAGATTTAGGTAAAAAACGTACGCAATATCGTTTACGCGATTCGGGCATTTCACGCCAGCGCTATTGGGGTTGCCCAATTCCGATTGTGCATTGTGCGAGCTGTGGAGAAGTGCCTGTGCCTGCCGAACAATTGCCAGTGGTGTTGCCAGAAGACGTAGTAATGGATGGCGTAGGCTCGCCGATTAAAAAAGACCCGAGCTTTTACGAAACCACCTGCCCGACTTGTGGTGGCAAAGCAACGCGCGAAACCGATACATTAGATACATTCTTTGAATCATCTTGGTATTTTGCACGTTACGCCAGTTTTGACAGCAACACAGCCATGGTCGATGAGCGCGCTAATTACTGGTTGCCAGTTGACCAATATGTAGGCGGTATTGAGCATGCAATTTTGCATTTACTCTATGCACGCTTCTTTAACAAACTGATGCGTGATGTCGGTTTAATTAAAAATGATGAGCCATTTATTAACTTGCTCACGCAAGGCATGGTGCTGAAAGACGGCACTAAAATGAGTAAATCTAAAGGCAATACGGTAGACCCGCAAGAGTTGATTGATTTGTATGGTGCAGATACCGCACGCCTGTTTATGATGTTTGCCGCACCACCTGAGCAAAGTTTAGAATGGGCTGACAGTGGTGTAGAAGGCGCTAATCGCTTTTTGCGCAGATTTTGGAAAGCAGTTTATGACCACGTAAGTTTAGGTGAAACTGCGGCTTATCATTCGACAGATGTCCCCGCCGACCTAACAACAGAGCTGAAAAACATTCGCTTACAGTTACACATGACGATAGAAAAAGTGGCTGACGATTATGCCAGACGCCATAGCTTTAACACGGCCATCTCATCGGTGATGGAATTAATGAATGCGCTGGCTAAAATAGAAGGCACAGACATTATTACGCGAAAAGTACGTCAAGAAGCGTTACAAAATGTCGCGCTTTTACTTTCACCTATCGTGCCGCACATTTGTCAGGCAATATGGTCAGAGCTTTGTCCAGAAAGCCATATTTTAGACACTGGTTGGCCTGTGGCTGACAAATCCGCCATGGTGCAAGATACCGTAGACTATGTGATTCAAGTAAATGGCAAGCTACGTGGCAGCATTACGGTAGAAAAAACAGTGGCTAAAGAAGACCTAGAAAAATTGGCTTTGGCGCAGCCTTTTGTACAGAAGTTCATTGAAGAAAACATGACAGTTCGTAAAATTGTAGTAGTGCCGAATAAACTTATTAACATTGTGGTCGCCTAGCAATATGAAGAATAATGCTATCAAGGAAATTAACTATGAATAATAGTCACTCAAACCAAAAGCTGTTCTCAAATATAGCACTGCATGCAGGTTTAGGTTTGGTGCTGGCATTAAGCTTAACACTTGCTGCATGCGGATTTCAACTACGCGGCGTAGCTGATTTATCGTTCAAGAACTTATATATACAAGGTGCCAAACTTAGTATTTCAAGAGATCTTAAACAATCATTTAAAGCCAATGGCATTCAAGTGGTTGGAACTGCAGAAGACGCTGAGTTACTGCTTGAAATGATGAGCGAAGTCAATGAAAAGCGTATTTTGTCATTAAGCGGCGGTGGCGTAGTGCGTGAATACGAGCTCAATTACCGCGTTAATTTTAGAACGCGTGCAACCGCTAGCCCAACTTGGAGTGCAGTACAAACGGTACAATCTCAACGCAACTTTTCATACAGCGACAATGCCTTATTAGGTAAGCTTGACGAAGAAGCAACGCTGGTGAGCGACATGCACAAAGATGCCATACGTGAAATTCTGCGACGCTTAACAGCCATTAAGCCAATAGAAAAGTAACAGCCTCCCTCATGCGCCTAGCCCAAGCTCAACTAGCAAACCACTTAAAACAAGGCTTACAAGCCCTTTATGTTTTAGTGGGTGACGAGCCTCTGGCACAGCGCGAAAGTTTGGACGCTATTCGTGCCGCAGCGCGCGCGCAAGGCTTTGATGAGCGCAATAGTTTAATGGTAGAGCGCTATTTTAATTGGCAGCAAATTCAATCTTATGGCCAGTCAATCTCATTATTCGCCAGCCGTCGATTATTGGAAATAAATATTCCATCTGGCAAACCTGGTATTGATGGTGGTAAAGCACTGCAAGCCCTAGCCAACAAGGCGATATCTGATACTTGCGTTGTGATTATTCTGCCAAAATTAGAGCGTGAAGCTAAAAGTAGCGCGTGGTTTACTGCGCTAGAAAAGCAAGCGGTGACCATTGCGCTTGATGAAGTAGATGCAGCCAATCTACCAAAGTGGATAGCCAACCGACTCTCGCAACAAGGCCAGCATACCAGCCAGCAAACACTGGAATTTCTGGCGCATCAGGTAGAAGGTAATTTGCTGGCGGCGAATCAAGAAGTACAAAAGTTAGATTTGCTATATCCGCAAGGTGAGTTAGCCGATGCAACGGTACGCGAGGCAGTGCTTAATGTGTCGCGCTACGATGCCTTTCAGTTGGGTGAAGCGGTACTGGCTGGCGATGCAGAGCGTACTGTACGTATTTTGCAAGGCTTGCAAGATGAAGGTGAGAATGCAGTGGCGGTGATGAACCCGTTAATGTGGGCATTACGACCACTAGTACACATCAAACAAGCTGAAATGCGTGGTGAAAATGTAGCAAACGCCATGACTAATGCGCGCATTTTTGGTGACAAACAACCAATAGTGAAACGGGCGCTGGCAAGATTAAGCTTGCGCCAATTAGAAGCCGCCTTGCAAAAGCTGGCTGATATTGATAGAACTGCCAAGGGTGTGATGTTAGGCGATGCTTGGCTAGAGATTTCCAGGCTATGTTTTGGACTGGCTAAAGTCCGCGGGCGCTAACGTTTTACTTAAGAAAAAAATGAATCAAACATGGATATAAAGATCATGGACATTAAAAATTACATGCAAAAAATGGGTATTGAGGCACGCAAAGCCTCACGCTTGATGGCGAGCGCCGATACCAACATCAAAAACCTAGCACTTACGCATATTGCAACGGCCATTTTGCGTGAAAAAACCGCATTATTAACGGCGAACAAGCTGGATTTAGATGCAGCTCGCTCAAGCGGACTTGATGAGGCAATGTTAGATAGACTCACCATCACCGAAAAATCAATCAACACCATGGCCGAAGGCTTGACACAAATTGCTACTCTTGCTGACCCGATTGGTGAAATGACTGATTTCAAATATCGTCCTAGCGGCATACAAATAGGCAAAATGCGCGTGCCATTAGGTGTGATTGGCATTATTTACGAAGCGCGGCCAAATGTGACGGTAGACGCAGCTGGGCTGTGTATCAAATCTGGCAATGCGGCCATTTTACGTGGTGGTAGCGAGGCGATTCATTGCAATCAAGCGCTAGCGAAACTGGTGCATGAAGGCTTGGCAGCGGCTGGCCTACCAACCACAGCAGTGCAAGTGTTAGAAACCACAGATCGCGCAGCAGTGGGTGAGTTGATTACCATGAAGCAGTATGTAGATGTGATTGTGCCACGTGGCGGCAAGGGTTTGATTGAGCGTATTTCAAATGATGCACGCATCCCTGTGATTAAACATTTAGACGGCAATTGCCACGTGTACGTAGATGACGATGCCGATTTTGATAAAGCCTTACGCATTGTAGAAAACAGCAAAACGCAGCGTTTAGGTACTTGCAACACGGCAGAATCATTGTTGATTGCACGCGCTGTAGCCAACAACATGTTACCTAAAATTGCAGACATGCTCACTGCGCACGGCATTGAAATTCGTGGCTGTGCAGAAACCTGTGCGCTAGTAAAACAAGCCAAGCCAGCCACGGAGGAAGATTATTACACTGAATTTCTAGCGGCAATCATCTCGTGCAAAGTAGTCAGTGGGCTAGATGAAGCAATTGCGCATATCAACCAACATTCATCGCAACATACTGAAGCGATTGTGACTGAAAACTACACCAAAGCACGTAGATTTTTACGTGAAGTGGATTCAAGCAGCGTAATGGTAAATGCCTCTACCCGCTTTGCCGATGGCTTTGAATATGGCTTGGGTGCTGAGATCGGCATCTCTACCGACAAGTTGCATGCACGTGGTCCAGTGGGTTTAGAAGGCTTAACTTCGCTTAAGTATATCGTGTTGGGCGATGGCCAAGTTCGCGCTTAAATGCAGACCATAATCGGGCTTTTGGGTGGCACATTTAACCCCATCCATTTTGGTCACTTACGTATGGCGCAAGAACTTGCTGAGTCACTTAGTTTAGATGAAGTCCGCTTTATTCCTTCGGCCAATCCGCCACATAGACCAGCGCCAACTATCAGTGCAGAACACCGTGCCGAAATGGTGAAATTAGGCATTGCAAATAACCCTATTTTTAAGCTTGATGATAGAGAGTTACGCCGAATGAGCGCATCTTACATGGTGGATACTTTACTAAGCCTGCGTGACGAGCTTGGTGATAAAGCGAGCCTGATATTGTTCATGGGCAGTGATGCTTTTACTCAATTCCATACCTGGCATCGCTGGCAAGATATCATATCCCTTTGCCATATTGCATTAGTACAAAGACCGCTTGCTGCAAAAACAGCACCTTTGCCAAAAGTATTGGATACATTTTTGCATAACCACTACACAGAAAATGCCGATGACTTACGAGAGTCCAGTGCAGGTTATGTGACCATGCAAGCGATTACACCGCTAGACATTTCTTCTACCGCTATACGTAATAGCTTACAAGTCAAAAAATCAGCGCGCTATTTAATGCCCGACAATGTCATAGATTATCTGGAAACGCATCAGCTTTACGGTGCATAATTTAGCTAAATACCCACATTTCAATACAAAACTTTACATCACTTTTGTAAAAGCCATGTTCTCATCCAGAATTTTGCGTGATGCTTTTATTAAACTAGTTGGAAATTATCATGTTAAAACCACATTTATCTAGCAGCCTCTATAGAAGTTTGATGCTTGTTTTAATCGCTACAGCCACACTGTTAACCTCAGCGTGTGGCACAAACCCTGTCACTAAAAAACGTGAGTTTCAAATCGTTTCAGAATCGCAAGAGATTTCAATTGGTCAACAAAATTACGCGCCAGCACGCCAATCACAGGGCGGCGATTACATTATTGACCCCGAACTCACTGCGTATGTACAAAGTGTAGGCAATAAACTGGCGGCAGTATCAGACCGAAAATTACCCTATGAATACACCGTACTTAATGACTCGGTGCCAAACGCATGGGCAATGCCTGGCGGCAAAATTGCGTTTAACCGCGGACTACTTTATGAGTTGAATAGTGAGGCCGAACTTGCCGCAGTAATGGGACATGAGATGGTGCATGCTGCAGCAAGGCACGGTGCCAAGAGTATGGAGCGTGGCATGCTCATGCAAGGTGCGATGGTTGCTGTTGGCATTGGTGCGCAAAATAGTAATTACGCTAATTTAATTGTCGGCGGTGCAAAACTTAGTACGCAATTAGCCACGAGTAAATACGGACGTGATGCAGAAAGCGAGGCCGATTTATATGGCATGCAATACATGAAAAAGGCGGGCTACGACCCAACCGCAGCGGTGACCTTACAAGAAACCTTTGTACGCTTAAGTGCGGATAAAAAAAGTAGCTTTATAGATGGATTATTTGCCAGCCATCCACCTTCTCCAGAACGTGTCGCTGACAATAAACTGACGCTTGCTAAAGTAGGTCCAGGCGGCGAATGGGGCAAGGAAATCTATGCCCAAAAAGTAGCTAAACTTAAATCTACCCAAGCTGCTTATAAAGCTTATGACGAAGGCGTGAAAGCACTCGCTGCAAAGGACACTGCAAAAGCGACCACGCTAGCAAAGCAAGCCATAGCAGGTGAGCCACGTGAGGCGCGCTTCCAAGAGCTGCTGGGCGATATTGCCTTATCGCAGAAAAAGCCACAAGAAGCGTTAGCTTTTTACGACAAAGCCATCAAAATGCAGCCGGACTACTTCAAGCCACACATACAAAGTGGCATTGCGCTCTTTAATATGGGTAAAAAAGCGGAAGCTGAGCCTTACCTTAAACGTGCAAATGAGCTACTGCCCACTGCACCGGGCCATGCCTTACTTGGCCAAATTGCCGAAGGACGAGGTGAAACTGATCTTGCGTTGCAACATTACCAAGTGGCAGCAGATTCCAATTCTGACATTGGTAAAGAAGCCTTAGCTCGCGGTGTCCGCCTAGATTTACCGCGCAATCCTGCCAAGTATATTCAAGCAGGGGTGCAAGCAGATAATGCGGGTAATTTATATGCTGTTGTTCAAAACAACACGGCTACAGCCATTGGTCGCGTGCAAGTACGTGTCGTGAAATATGATGCAACAACAGGGCGTGCCGTAGCGAAAAGTGCACCGATGCAGATTACTGGCGGCATAGCGCCAGGCAAGCGCAACCAAATAGCCGTTGGCGAGAGAATAACCACGCCACAAGAAGCGCAGCTATATAAAGTGGTGGTTGAAACTGCGGAAATCGCGCAATAAGTTATTTGGAACTGAAGGAATAGTCGTGATGGTGTGCAAGATAAGGCGCTTTGCACACCCTACGTTTTCTATAGGTTTGCACCTAATGTAAGGTGGGTAAATGCTTTTCTTTACCCACAATGAGCACTAAATTCAACTGAAGGCTGCGTCTTTAAATAAATCAACGCCATCAAATCTCACTTTTTCTTGCCAGCGCACTACCCTTAAACACGGCGCGGCAATGCGCTGCCGCAAGCTGCTTAAATTCTCTTCGAACATTTCAAAATCTGGATCAATCTGATTTGCCACCCAACCGGCAAGGCTTAATCCACGCGCTTGTATTGCTTCGACCGTCAGTAGCGCATGATTGATGCACCCTAAACGCATACCTACGACTAAAATCATTGGAATGTTGAGCTGTAAAACTAAATCAGCCAATGTTTGCGTTTCATTCAGTGGTACAAAAAATCCACCCGCGCCTTCAACAACAACCACATCAGCCAACATGGTTAACTGTTGATATGCCTGCGAAATTAAATCTAAGTTTACA
>CAINWC010000421.1 GCA_903854305.1 uncultured Pseudomonadota bacterium
GACCATATTGGTTCAATGGCGCGCATGGATAATGTGGTTTCATTGCCCTTAAAAAAAGTACGGCCATCCACTTTACCGAGATTAAGCCAAGCGATTGAACAAATAATTCAACAAATTAACGATAGCCTGACATGATCACTCAACTTAAAAACGGTAGGATTTACGATCCTAAATATGGCAAAGACGGTGTTATTCAGGATATTTTCATCCGCAATGGCCGCATCATAGACAAGCCTAGTGCCAGTGAAAAAATTAGCCAAACTTATGATTTAACCGGAAAAGTGGTGATGGCTGGCGCGATTGATATGCACAGCCATATTGGTGGTGGCAAAGTCAATATCGCGCGCATGATGCTGCCTGAGTTTCAGGAGCGCAAAAGTTATACCGAGCCAGAAGCGCATATCTGTACGCCGGGTTGCACACACAATGCCACGCCAAGCACTACTGACGCGGGATTCAGATACATTGAGATGGGCTATACCGCCGCTTTTGAACCTGCCATGTTGCCAATAAATGCCCGCCAAGCGCATTTAGAAATGGGCGATACGCCGATGATAGATAAAGGCGGCTATGCAATGCTGGGCAGTGACGATTACTTTTTGCGCATGCTAGCGGCAAAAAAAGATCAAAAATCCATTAACGATTATGTCGCATGGACCATGAATGCTTCGCAAGCCATCGGCATTAAAGTAGTAAACCCAGGTGGCATTAGTGCGTTCAAATTCAATCAACGCAAGTTAGATCTAGATGAAAATCACAGTTATTACCATATATCGCCACGCGAGATTTTAAAAAGCCTGAGCCGTGCGGTGTATGACTTAGGCATCGCCAAGCCCTTGCATGTACATTGCAACAACCTAGGTGCAGCGGGAAACTTTGAAACCACGTTGAACACCATGGGCGCATCCGAAGGCCTGCCTATGCATCTGACGCACATTCAGTTTCATAGCTATGGCACTGAAGGCGATAAGAAATTCTCATCTGCCGCTGCGCAGATTTCTGAAGCTTTGAATAAAAACAAACATATTACTGCCGATGTTGGACAAATTTTGTTTGGCCAAACCGTCACCGCATCAGGCGATAGCATGGTGCAGCATTTAAATTCAAAGCATGGCAACCCTAAAAAATCCGTCATTATGGATATTGAGTGTGATGCTGGTTGTGGCGTAGTGCCGTTCAAATACAAAGATCAAAACTATGTGAACGCCTTACAGTGGGCGATTGGTCTGGAGATATTTTTATCCGCTGAAGATCCTTGGCGCATCTTTTTAACTACAGACCATCCTAATGGCGCGCCGTTTACCAGCTATCCACACCTGATTCGTCTACTCATGGATAAAAGTTTCAGAAACGAAACTTTCGCCAAACTCAATTTAGACGCGCAAGGAATGAGTAATTTAGCCAGCCTAGACCGCGAATATAGCCTATATGAGATTGCCATTATGACGCGTGCAGGCGCCGCCAAACTGATTGGTTTGCATGATCGTGGACATTTAGGCATCGGTGGCGGTGCAGATATTACCGTGTACACAGACCAGCCAGACCGTGAAGCGATGTTTAGCAAACCTGATTATGTGTTCAAAGATGGTGAACTTGTCGTGAAAGATGGCAAAGTGGTAAAAGTCACTTGGGGCGCCACGCACACAGCAAAACCAGCTTTTGATATTGGTGTAGAAAAAGATCTACAAGATTATTTCGACAAATATCACACCATACAGTTGGAAAATTTTAAGATTAGTGAAGATGAAATAAGTAATGATGGTCGCGGTAGTGTCGTGGTTCATGAAAATAAGCCAGCATCACACTGATTCTAAATAGGAAACCATGATGAGTAGATTGTATGGCGAGCAACACCGCAGCATTCAAGACGACTTTGGCACCAGAGGCATGGCCGACCGTGTAGAGGAGCTTGTATGCCGCACCGAGTTTGATGATGGCGCTAAAGGTTTTATTGAAAGCGTAGAGATGTTCTACTTATCGTCAATTGACCATCAAGGCCGCCCTACCGTTTCATACAAAGGTGGTGATGCAGGCTTTGTAAAAGTAATAGACAGCACCACCTTGATTTTCCCGAGCTACGATGGCAACGGCATGTTTTTCTCTATGGGCAATATCAGCGGCAACCCGCAAGTTGGTTTGTTGTTCATCTCATTTGAAACGCCAAACCGCCTGCGCGTGCAAGGTACTGCAAGCATTTCAAAAGACCCAACTTTAATGGCGAACTTTAAAGAAGCAGACTTCGTAGTCACCGTAAAGTTATCTGAATTTTGGCAAAACTGTCCACGTTATATTCCACAATATACAAAAGTGCGCGATTCACGCTATGTACCACGTGAGCATTGTGAAACGCCTTTAGCTGGCTGGAAACAGCTGGATTTAGTGCAAGACATATTACTAGAAGCAGACCTGAAAAAAGTAGAACAATTAGGCACCATCAACATTGAAGAATGGGTGGGTAAAATTCAAACTGGCGACCCTACCGCTTAACGCTTTATTCTGTCGGAAATGATTACTTAAAAATGATGTTGATTAATGGCGTACAAATAGATGAGACCTTTGCCGAAGCATTCAATATGCGCGGCACCCGTGTCATCATCACGGCACAAAACCTAAAATGGGCTTATCACGCCGCAAACGCGATGACCGGCTTTGCCACATCGGTGATTGGTTGCGGAGTTGAAGCTGGTATAGAGCGAGAGCTTAACATCGAAGAAACACCTGATGGCAGGCCAGGCTTGAGTATTTTAATGTTCGCCATGGGCAGCAAAGTGCTGATGCAGCAACTGGAAACTCGCATGGGGCAATGCATACTCACCTGCCCTACTGCCGCTGCATTTGCTGGCATTGAAAGCGAAGACCGCATCAACTTAGGTAAAAATCTACGCTTTTTTGGCGATGGCTATCAAACCTCAAAGTTATTTTCAAATGCCAATGGCATGTCTAAACGTTACTGGCGAATTCCAGTGATGGATGGCGAGTTTCTGTGTGAAGAAACCACAGGCATGGTACGCGCGATCGGCGGCGGCAATTTCTTGATTTTAGCGACATCACAACCGGCCGCACTCGCGGCTGCTGAGGCAGCGATTGAGGCCATGAAACAGATACCTAACGTAATTATGCCTTTCCCTGGTGGCGTTGTACGTTCCGGCTCTAAGGTCGGCAGCAAATACAAAACCATGTTTGCATCCACCAATGATGCCTTTTGCCCTACGTTAAAAGGCGCTACCAATACCGAGCTTTCACCCGAAATTGAAAGCGTGATGGAAATTGTGATTGATGGCTTAAACTTTGAAGATATTGCCGAGGCTATGCGCGTAGGTATACAGGCGATTTGTGACTTAGGTGAAGCTAGCGGTGTAAAACGTATCTCAGCGGGTAATTACGGCGGAAAACTAGGCCCGCATCATTTTAAATTACATGAAATTATGGGTAAAAGTTCAACATGAATGCGCTCACCTTCACCTTAACTAAAAAACTTCAGTTCAGCTTAAACTGCGCGTTACTGAACCCTAGCCATTTAGCCAATAAAACCCCATCAGACATTGCCAGCATGCTGCTTAACTATGGCAATAGCCAGTGTCGTGTCGATGAGATTTTCGAGATTACCGGTAGCGATACGCAAAATATTCACTTCAAAAACACCAATAATAAGCTCGAGTACTTAGGTGCAAACATGGCATCTGGCAGCATGACAATTGATGGTGATGCTGGCGCTTACCTTGCTTACAACCTTAAAAATGGTGAAATTCACTGCAAAGGTAATACCGAAGCCTATGCCGCATGCAATATGGTCAGCGGCTTATTGACGATAGCTGGTAACACTGGCGACTTTCTTGGCGGCGCAAGTGCTGGTCTACGCAAAGGCATGCGTGGTGGCACGGTAATTGTGAAAGGCAATGCCGGCGATCGCGTTGGCGACCAAATGCGTAGAGGTCTGATATTAATAGAAGGCAAGGCAGGCGATTATTGCGCTAGCCGCATGATTGCAGGCACAATAGGCGTATTAGGTGGCGTAGGTGAGTACGCTTGCTTTAACATGAAGCGCGGCACCTTATTATTAACAAAATTGCCAAATCTACACGCCACCATTCAAGACTGCGGCTCGCATACATTGCCATTTTTAAACTTAATGTTTAAATCATTTGCGCAATTTAAAACAAAATTCAGCAGCATTCAAACGCAACGCGTACAACGTTTTGTGGGCGATGCAGCGTGTAATGGCAACGGCGAAATCTTGCTTATTTTGCCAGCGCAATAATACGAATTCCGGTTAACCACGCCGCAAGTGATAAAATAGCGTTTTACAATTATTTTCATTGCTATGACCACGCACTCAACACTTACCGAATTGGCCACACCAAATTTAACGGCGTCAAATACGACACAACAGTATTTAACTGCAGCACTTTATAAGTTTGTCAGCCTGCCAGACTACAAAGCCCTGCAAGCGCCGATTCTAGAGGCTTGCGTAAGCAATCACATTAAAGGCACGCTACTGCTTGCTGAAGAGGGTATCAACGGCACCATTGCCGGATTGTCTGAAAATATTCACAGCCTGCTTGATTTCTTACGCACAAATCCTTTGTTTGAAAATCGCTTTGCCGATTTAGAGCACAAAGAGTCCTTTGCTGACGAACATCCGTTTTATCGGATGAAAGTTAAACTCAAAAAAGAGATTGTGACCTTAGGTGTCGCTGGTGTAAGCCCAACGAAACTAGTGGGCACTTACGTAAAACCTGAAGATTGGAATGCGCTAATTTCTGATCCAGATGTCATTTTAATTGATACGCGCAACGATTATGAAGTAGACATAGGTACGTTTAAAGGTGCGATTGACCCAAAAACCACCACATTTCGTGAGTTTCCAGAATACGTAGCCAAACACTTTGATAAAACCAAACATAAAAAAGTCGCGATGTTTTGCACTGGCGGTATTCGCTGTGAGAAAGCTTCGTCTTACATGATGGACCAAGGTTTTGAAGAGGTATTTCACTTGCAAGGTGGCATATTAAAATACCTTGAAACCGTACCTGAAGCGCAAAGTATGTGGCAAGGCGAATGCTTTGTATTTGACCAGCGCGTAGCCGTAAAACACAATTTAGAAGTGGGTGAGTTTGACCAATGTTATGCATGCCGCCATCCATTGTCACCCACCGAAATGCAAAGCTCGCAATATACACCTAGCATCTCATGCCCTTATTGCTATGACAAAATTTCTGAAGAAAAGCACGCAAGCCTGACAGAAAGACAAAGACAAGTGATTCTAGCCAAAAAACGCGGTGAAATGCATATTGGCGAAAAACAGAAGAAATGACAATCCAATTCCGGAAAACTATTGAGAGCATGCTCAAATATAAATGAATATCACTCGTGAAAAAGAAGCGATCAGCGCTTACTTAAAGTTTTTGCAAGCCAAGGGCGCAACCAGCGGCATGCTATATAGACGTTCATTTTTTTTAGATAAATTAACACCAATTCTTTCAGAAAAAAAACTTGACCGATCAGAATATGGTCAAGCGTTAGATGATGTTATAAAGAATATTCCAGCAAATGATTGGCATGAAAGCCTTAATACCGCGCGTGAATTTTATCCATTTTGGATAAAAGACATTAAAGCTATTGCTGCATTTAACTTACATTACGGATTTGATGTTGAATCAATTCAGTGGAAGCCTTTAGCAAGATCACTCAAATCATTAACCGACAGC
>CAINWC010000422.1 GCA_903854305.1 uncultured Pseudomonadota bacterium
TTTATTTGTTTTAAAAAATTATTTGTTAACAATTGTAATTTTTAGTGACAATTTGTAATACTATATAAAAAATTAAAATTCTGTGTCTCAATCCTAGGGGTTTGCATGATAGTAAAACAAGAATCATTAACGGCAAAAATGACATTGAAAGACTTACCCGCAGCATCGCCGCTACCATCAGCTAACTTAGTACTTGTATTTGGTTCGGTAAAGCGTTTTGGAGAGGCTAAATTACAAAGCATATTAAAAGCACGCTATCCTACCGCGCAAATTATTGGTTGCTCCACCTCGGGTGAAATCACCGCTACAGGTGTATTTGATGATAGCTTACAAATTACAGCAGTTTTATGGGAGAAAACCATACAACGTGTCACGCATACTAAAATGACTGGCATGCAGAACTCTTTTGAAACGGCTGTAAGTTTAGCGCGCCAATTAGCGTCAGATAGCTTAAAAGCCGTGCTAGTCTACTCTGATGGTTTAAATGTGAACGGCTCCGAGCTACTAGAAGGCTTCAAAAGCATATTAGGTGAAATCCCTGTGATGGGCGGTATGGCTGGTGATGGTTTTAACTTTAGTAAAACCGTACAACTTTTTAACGATACCATTTCTGATGGCTTAGTGATTGCGGTTGGTTTGTATGGCAATCATTTAGTGGCAGCTACTGGTGTTGGACGTGGCTGGAAGCCTTATGGTCCACCACGCAAGGTAACAAAGTCTGAAAAAAACGTAGTACTTGAACTAGATGACAAACCAGCACTACCCTTATATAAAATGTACATTGGCGAGCATTCTGCAAAAGGTTTACCAGGTAGTGGCTTGAATTTCCCATTCGCAATTATCGAAGAAGGCAGACGCGATATTGAAAAAATTAGAACCATTCTATCTGTCGATAATATTAAAAACAGTCTTACTTTTGCGGGAAATGTAGATGAAGGTGAAACAGTTCGATTCTGCCAAGCCACGCATGATAGGTTGGTTGCAGGTGCTGGCGATGCAGCTCACTTAATTGCAGATAATATCAACACGAATCAAAATGGGCTAGCAATCTGTGTGAGTTGTGTGGGTCGTAAAGGCGTGATGGCAGAGCAAGTTGCAGATGAGGTTAAATTGGTACAGCAAATTATGGGTTCACAAACTGCAGTTACCGGCTTTTATTCTTACGGTGAATTTTCACCGCGCCCTGAAACGAGTGATAGCGTGCTACACAACCAAACCATGACGATTGGTTATTTGAGCGAGAATTTACTCGCTTAGATTCAAAAAGACCCTACTAAAACAAGGGGATATAATATATTGCAATTCACTAAACGCTCAGTGCAAACTGGGCGTTTTTGTTTTAAGATGGCTACTTCATTACCAATAATCTAGAGGAAAAATCATGGCAAACACAGTCACATTAAAAGGCAGCCCCGTTGAAATTGGCGGAAGCTTTCCGCAAAAAGGTCAAACCGCTCCTGATTTCAACCTTGCGGACAAAACCAGAACCGATGTTTCATTAGCAAATTTCGCTGGAAAACGCAAAGTATTGAACATTTTTCCAAGTATCGACACACCAACCTGCGCAACTTCAGTTCGCACTTTTAATCAACAAGCTAGCAACCTGAATAACACGGTAGTGCTTTGCATTTCAGCCGATTTACCTTTCGCACAAACTCGTTTTTGCGCCGCAGAGGGTATTGAAAATGTAGTTACACTCTCTAGCTTTCGCAATACGACCACTTTTGCACAAAATTATGGCGTGGCGATTAACTCTAGCAGCCTAGCCGGACTTACAAGTCGCGCAGTGATTGTACTGGATGAAAATAATCAGGTTTTACACAGTGAATTGGTAGCCGAAATTACGACTGAACCTAATTACGATGCAGCTTTAGCAGCTTTGGCTTGAGTGATTAGGTAACATTCGCGCCCTAATCCCTGTTGAAGGGCAGCACTTAGCAGCCCCTTCAGCAGGCGACTCTATAAATAATCGGTATATTTATTATTTTTGCCACGCGCTTTTTCAACAGGATATTTAACTGCATTGAGCGCTATTTTTTTATTCGCCGCTTCAATTAAATCAATATCAAGCACTTGTGAAATTCTTAGTAAATAGACGAACGTATCTGCAAGCTCATGCCCTACCTGCTCGCGCTTTTCAGCCGAGAGCACATGACTTTCTGCCTCAGTATTCCATTGAAAATGCTCAACCAGCTCTGCGGCTTCAACGATCATGGCCATCGCAAGATTTTTAGGTGAGTGGAACTGCGCCCAATCACGTGCTTGCACAAACGCATCCAGCTTCTGCTTTAGTTCATTTAATGAGTCAGTCATGATATTTACTTGCGATTACTGCCAGCCACCATTTTAATTTCAAACAAACGACACTCTAAAGGACCGTTATAGAGCGGCGTGCGTTTGCTTGGTGTTAGCCGCATTAACTTAGGCATGGTTAAATCATTAGTTAAAAAGTAAGTATTCCATCCCGCAAACTTACGTTTTAACGCTTCACCTATTTTGGGGTAAAGTAACTGTAGCGTATCATCATCGCCAATACGCACACCATAAGGGGGATTTGCCACTAACACGCCGCTATCAGCGGGCGGTATTACATTAACAATATCAACATGTGAAAGCTGTACTGCCGCTAGCAAGCCTGCATCTTCAAGGTTTTGCTTACTGATGCGCACTGCACGTAAATCAACATCCGACCCATATATTTTTTGAAAAGTAACGGGCTTAACTTTTGCTGCTGCTTGGGCTTTAAGTTTATTCCACACATGCGATTCAAAGTTTTTAAGCGTTTCAAAGCCAAAACTTCTTTTATAGCCAGGGGCCATATCCAGCGCAACCATAGCGGCTTCTAATAAAAATGTACCGCTACCACACATTGGGTCTAACAATGGCTGACCTACTTGCCAGCCAGATAGTTTCAAAATTCCCGCAGCTAGATTTTCACGCAATGGCGCTTCAATACTAGCGCCGCGATTTCCGCGCTGATAAAGCGCCGCGCCTGATGTATCCAAGTAATACTGATATTCATCAGCCGCTAAATAAGCATGAATACGCACTGCGGGCGTTTTGGTGTCGATATATGGGCGACTGCCGACCGCTTGTCTAAATTTATCACATACCGCATCTTTGATTTTGAGTGTGGCAAACTCAAGGCTTTTAAGTGGGCATTTAACGCCCGTCACTTTGACCATAAAGTCATGTTTTACATCAAACCATTGCGGCCAATTGAGCTTGTAAGCTGCATCAAACAAGTCTTCTTCATTCAGATATTTACCGCGCGCCACTTGCCATAAAATACGAGTAGCAATACGCGAATGTAAGTTTGCCGCATAGCAAATAGCCCAATCGCCATCGAAGCTCACGCCACCATCAGTAGGCTTGATTGATTTAGCGCCCACTTGCAGTAACTCATCTGCAAGCAATTGTTCTAGTCCGCGTGGGCAGGTTGCAAAATATCTATTTGGAATCATGGTGATTTAAGTATCGCTATTCGTTAAAGTTCTGGTTTGGTATCTGTATTAATTTACGAAGGTTTAATGGCAACTAAAATATTAAATTAACTCGATTAAAGTAACCCAATTAAAGTAACCAGGTTAAAGTAACTAGGTTTCTGCATTAACGAGATTTTTAATCATAAAAAGTCGATTACTGCTACTTGAGTTATGTTCAGCCAGTTTATCTATAAACTGCAAAAATTCAATTTTGTGTGATTTTTCAAGCGCTTTAGCGCGTTCACGCAGGCTGGCTAAGCGTAAATCAGCAGGCTCACGTTTAAAGCCAAACACAGCAATATTACCTGGCCTTCCTGTTGGTAACGTTAACACTCGGCCATCAAAAGTTTGTTCTATGCGCTGTAAATACACATCAAAATTTTTGTCACTGCCCCACAAGTTAATGACCAGAATACCATCACTTGTAAGCGTATTCGCACATTGGTCAAAAAAAGCTTGGCTACAAAAATTGGGGGGAATGCCATTACTGTCAAAAGCGTCAATCAACAGTACTTCAGCCACATCTTCATGCTCGGCTAAATACACCAAACCATCGCCCTCTATCACCTCTAGCCGCTCGTCATTCTCTGGTACGAAAAACTGGTTACGTGCCACTTGAATGATTCTAGGGTTAAGCTCGATTACTTTACTGACAATTTCAGGACAATAAGCATGCACGTATTTTGCGAGAGAACCACCACCCAAGCCAATCGCCAACAGGCTTTTGATTTGATGATTAAACAATAAGAAACACATAATAGCGCGCGTATAAGTAAGCTCAAGCGCAAATGGATCACGAATACGCATTGCGCTTTGTATGGTCACAGAGCCTAGATGTAGTGACCTGACGCCATCACTCTCGCTCACATCTACGGCATCGTTGCTGCTATTCGTCAGCCCACGCATTAAATGTTTGGCCATGCGAAACATTAAGCGGCGACCTCCGAGTTTGCAACGGCAGCAGCTTCACCATCAATTCCAGCAACTTCTTGCTCGTCTAAAATCGCTACTGGCTCATCTTCCAGTACGCCAATAAATTTAGTACGCAGCTCGATTAACAAGGTATCAGCTTCCTGCACTTGCAAATTCACGCGCGTGCCTGGTTTTAGCTCTGGCAAGCCATAGACTTTGGTCATATACGGCAGATTATCAAGTCGCACTAAATTTTCACGCCATACGGTTGCATGTATCGTTTCAACATTTTCTTGAATCAAATATTGCAAGCAGCAATATCGTTCCATCCGCGTTTGAAACTCGCTATAAGCTTGGTAAGTCTGTTCAAAATTACGCATGTGCGTTGTCAGCGCTTCGCTATTGGGTAGATAAGCGGGCGCTATATTTTGCACCACGCTTATAATTTGACGTTGATTGATTAAATCTACCGCTCTGCGCAACGGCGATGTACTCCATGCATATTGCGCCACACCAAGACCTTGATGCGGCTCCGCCTTGGTCGTCATATAAACTTTTCCGCCTGATTGCGCACGATAAAGCCCAGGTACATCATGCGTTGCCAATAATGCGCCCCACTGATTATTAGCCTCTATCATCAGTTCAGCTACGAGTTTATCCATTGGTGAACCACGGTGGCGACCAACGATGCTGACTTTGCCATCAATCACATAAAAGTTGTAATCAATTTGTGGTGGTTTGGTCGGATCATATTTGCCACGTACCTTTTCTAAGGACTCGGATAAATTAAACAAATATAAAATCCATGTTATAAAAATGAATTCTACAAACTTATTTTTTTATCCTATATAAATGGATGATATTATTTTGCTCTTCAACCTGTATTTTTTTCTATTTTCTAAATTTATTGACGATCAGGAAAATAATTTATTATATTTTTTTTATTTGTACTAAATGTAAATATATAAATAAACACAAATATTATATGTAATAGAGTGATTATTTTAGTAAAAACTCTTTGATTTTAAGTGAATCCATTATAATTGAGGATTAAAATGAATATAATTCACGATCTATTAAGGAGATTGATTGGCGCTGTAATAATAATTCATAATAATTAGAGTAGCCAAA
>CAINWC010000423.1 GCA_903854305.1 uncultured Pseudomonadota bacterium
ATGCTGCTGGTAGCAGGATGCAGGTTTCCAGCATGAGTCCATGCAACGCACCCAGTGGGGCGATTTTCTTGACCAAGCCATACGTGCCGAAAGAAAAGGCAAGCGCAAGCGCCATCCAGGGAAGCGAGTCTTGTGCCAGCGTCAGATAGATCACCCCTGCTGCCGCAAATCCCACTGAAATTCCTTGCCAGAAACGTAGTCGTTCATGAAGTAACAAAACACCCATGAGTACATTGACCAACGGGGAGATATAATAACCAAGCCCGGTTTGAGTGACATGTCCAGAATTAACTGCCAGTGTAAATATCAGCCAGTTGATGCTCATCAACATCGCCGCTACCAGATAAACCCGCACAACGCCTGGTGCATTGTAGGTGGCAATGAATTTTTTCCATTGCCTAGAAAGAGAGATTACACAGAACAGGGTTACACAGGTCCAAACAATGCGATGGCTGACCAGTTGTAATGCAGATATATCCTGAAGCCATTTCCAGTATATGGAGAACAAACCCCAGATGGCGTAGGCGGAAATCGCCACCCACGTACCATAAATCTGATCCTCTTTATGATTCATATTTTAGAATAATGGTCACATCTGACTAGGTGTATAGCGCACTTGTAAGTCTTTCGATGAGTAGTGCTGAATAGGCATCAGGGTCGTAGTGGTGATCATTGGGATTGCTATTTAGTAACTCTTTCTTGATCACGCCGTCTTCACCCACACATACATCGTCCAGCATGATGTAGGAGATGTTGTGTTGCTTGCAGAATGCCTGCATTTTTTGATTGAACTCCAGGGTTAAGGTGGTCCGATCCAACTGCGTTGCTGTTACTTCTCTTCTGGCATTGGCCACGTCCCCCCAATCATTGCCATTCTGGATGGTTGGCAATGGGGTGCTGATACATACTAGGTTAAAACGAGCTGCGACCTCAAGCAAGAACTTGGAATAGCTATTGATCGCCCTGTCAGTCATCGCGGTCACTGACTCTTGATATTTCTGTGAGCGATACCAAATGACAAAACCTGTATCTACCTCACCCAACATGACAATGACCTTCTCGGCAGTTGTTCGTTCTAGAGCTTCCTTGAATATGGGATATGCCTGCGTTTTTGTATTGGGGTTTTCTAGGCCAGATGCCGTTGCCCCGATGACAGCAACCACATTGAAGCAAAACTCAGGAAAGAATTTTGTGAATGACGGATGACTAAAGATTGGTGTATGGGAGTCCCCCAGCACTAGAATTTTTCTCATGGATAAAATTTTCTACTTATCGTTGTTAGGGTGCTGGAAGAGTCAATTCGACAATCCAAAGAATGGCGGGATGCTGGCATCAATGCGCCACCGATTGCCGTGAACCTTTCCCCTTTACAGTTCCGGCAACGTGATTTATATGAACAGGTTCGAAGTTTGCTCGAACGCTATTCTCTACCGCCTGATATTCTGGAGCTTGAGCTTACAGAGGGCATCCTAATGTTAGGCGTTGAGCGAACGTTGTCTACATTACATAACTTGGTCGCATTTGGCGTCGGAATTTCGATTGACGATTTTGGTACGGGGTACTCCTCGCTTTCCTATCTCAAGCGTTTTCCTATCCAGAAACTCAAAATCGACCAGTCTTTTGTGCGTGACGTTACGAATGACGGTAATGATGCCACGATGGTTCGTACAATCATCCTGATGGCGCATAGCTTGAAGCTTCATGTGATTTCCGAAGGCGTGGAAACTGAAGAGCAAGCAATTTTCCTGCGTGAATCAGGTTGCGAGCGAGCGCAGGGTTATCTTTTTGGCCGACCAATGCC
>CAINWC010000424.1 GCA_903854305.1 uncultured Pseudomonadota bacterium
ATGGTAAAAATAATAACGATAACTTTCATACACTTAATTCAACTAAAACAATCAAGTGCTTTAAGAAATTTACTAGGTGATTGATGTCATTTAAAAAATATCCTAATTTTTTTGCGGTTTAACCGTTATTTTTAGCAATACGCTGCGTTTTATTCAAAAGTTTTATTCAAAAAATATTAAATACCAATGAACACAACCTTAATTTTTTTTGCGCGATAAAAACATTATCGGTTTCATCTAATGAACAGTTATCGGCAGCACTTTAGTAAAATTTAGGGTAACTTTAAAAATAATTTTAAATAAACTCAAAATACTTTATATCCATCTGATTATTAACATAAAAATATTTAAAAATAATTCAGTAAAATGCTATTTTTTAGCACTTATGCGACCAATACGCACTTGTCGGCTTTAAGAAAGGGCGGCTTTCACCCTTTTATTCCAAAGATGCAATCGCATCAATCCCCCTAATAATTGATACCAAGTAGTAAACGAACGTAAAAGCTCCAAAAGTTAAGTGCTTAATTAATAGATTTAATGAAAAACATCTTGATTAAAACATCTGGACTTCACGAAACTGGGAATCGTCATGGCTGAAGATAGCGATTTAGAAAAAACAGAACAGGCTTCCTCCAAGCGCTTAGAAAGCGCTAGAGAAGAAGGCGACGTACCTCGCTCGCGCGAGCTTGCGACTGTGACTGTGCTATTCACCGCTGGCATGGTATTACTGATGATGGGTGACCATCTGAATCAGGCGCTAAAAAAATCTATGCGCGCTGGTTTAAGTTTTGATCGTGCCGTTGCTTACGACCCAGTCGTGCTACTGGTTAAAATAACAGATGGCATATACAACCTACTCTTTGCATTTGCACCATTCGCATTAACGCTACTGTTTGTAGCTATCGCGGCACCTGTACTCATTGGTGGCTGGGTATTCAGCGGCAAAGCGCTCGCACCTCAGTTTGGCCGATTAAATCCAATGAAAGGCTTAGGCAATCTATTCTCCAGCACATCAGCGATTGAGCTCATTAAATCTATCGCTAAAACTGTTTTGGTGGCAATCGTGGCCTATATTGTAGTTTCACATGATATCGAACCTATTTTATCACTTTCCTTATTGCCGCTTCAAACCAGCATTGCGCAAGTGAATAGTTTAATGCTGACTGGATTTTTATCGATTGTAAGCGCATTGGTTTTTATTGCGGCAATTGACGTGCCCTACCAGCTTTATCATTACGCAAATAAATTAAAAATGACTAAGGAAGAAGTGCGCCAGGAATCTAAAGAGTCTGAGGGCAACCCTGAAATCAAAGCTAGAATCCGTCAACAGCAACGTGAAATGGCTAGGCGCAGAATGATGTCCGAGATTCCAAAAGCGGATGTCGTGATTACCAATCCAACGCACTATGCAGTTGCCATTAAATACCAAGATGAAGGCATGAGCGCACCTGTTGTGGTTGCAAAAGGCGCGGATGCCGTTGCTCTGAAGATTCGTGAAATAGCGGCAGATAATAAAGTATTGATTATTGAGGCACCAAAACTAGCACGTGCTTTATACGCGCATACCGAGCTGGGCGACGAGATTCCTGCAGCGCTGTACTCTGCTGTGGCTGAAGTACTAGCCTATGTATTTCAAATGCGTATCTTCAAAAAAGAGGGTGGCTATCACCCAGAAGTGCCTAAAGCTATACCAGTACCAGATGCTTTAGATCCTCACAGTTTATTACCAGCTGCAAGCACCGTTAATAACGACCTGCCTGATCTAGGAATAACAGCCTGATGAACTCGCTTAACTTACCCGCTTGGATGAATAAATTCGGTAGCCGCAATGTAGCCGCACCGCTCATTATCATATTGCTGTTGGCAATGATGATATTGCCACTACCCGCCATCATATTGGATGTGTTGTTTAGTTTTAATATCGCGCTCGCAATCATGGTGCTGCTCATCGGCCTACAAACAACAAAAGCGCTGGACTTCATTGCGTTTCCAACCGTATTGTTAATGACTACGATGCTACGATTGTCACTCAACGTAGCCTCGACCCGCGTAGTTCTCACTGAAGGACACTCCGGCCCAGCGGCCGCAGGTAAAGTGATTGAGGCCTTCGGCCACTTTCTAATCGGCGGTAACTACACAGTGGGTATTGTGGTATTTGTGATTTTGACTATCATCAATTTCACGGTCGTCACAAAAGGTGCTGGCCGTATTGCTGAAGTCGGCGCACGTTTTACCTTAGACGCCATGCCTGGCAAACAAATGGCGATTGATGCTGACTTAAATGCAGGCTTGATTGGTGAAGATGAAGCGCGCCGCCGCCGTTCTGAAGTTAGCCAGGAGTCAGAGTTTTACGGCGCGATGGATGGTGCCAGTAAATATGTTCGCGGGGATGCGATTGCCGGCATTATGGTGATTATCATCAATATTGTGGGCGGCCTTATCGTGGGGGTAGTACAGCATGACATGGCTTTTGCCGATGCGGTTAAGAACTACACTTTATTAGCGATTGGCGATGGTTTAGTTGCGCAAATTCCTTCACTCATCATTTCAGTCGCGGCCGGTGTGGTGGTATCACGCGTATCAAATAATGAAGACATTGGTGGTCAGTTGGTCACACAGTTATTCTCTAAAGCTAAAGTCATCTACGTAACGGCTGGTATTATCGGTGGCATGGGTGCGATTCCTGGTATGCCACATTTTGCGTTTCTAATGTTGGCGGCGCTACTTGCTGGCATTGCTTATGTCGTAGATGAACAAAAAAAATCAGCCGATGCTGAGCCTGTAGTAGAGGAAAAAGTAGAAGTCGTTTCAGAAACAGAAGAAGCGAGTTGGGATGATGTCACGCCAGTGGATTTAGTGGGGCTTGAGGTCGGCTACCGTTTGATTCCGCTAGTAGATAAAGCACAGGGCGGCGATTTGCTCAAACGCATTAAAGGATTACGCAAAAAATTCGCGCAGGAAGTCGGATTTTTAGCGCCGACTGTGCACATTCGTGACAATTTAGAACTTAAACCTTCTAACTATCGCATCACGCTAAAAGGGGTTGATATTGCTAACGGAGAATCACATTTTGGTCAGTATTTAGCGATTGACCCCGGCATGGTAACGGGCACTTTAGCCGGGCCTGCCACCACCGACCCTGCGTTTGGTCTACCCGCAGTATGGATAGACAGCGGCATGCGTGACGAGGCGCAAAACATGGGTTACACCGTGGTAGATGCGGGCACCGTGATTGCTACGCACCTAAACCACATTATCTCTATACATGCTGCCGAACTATTAGGCCGCCAAGAAGTTCAACAATTGTTAGACCACATCAGTAAAGATTCCCCAAAACTGGTTGAAGACTTAGTCCCAAAAGTGATGTCGCTATCAGTCATTCAAAAAGTGTTACAGAACCTATTAACTGAAGGTGTACATATTCGTGATATGCGCACCATCGTTGAAACGCTTTCAGAATATGCCATCCAGACACAAGATACTAATGAGCTGACCGCACTCGTTCGCGTGCAACTTGGCCGCGCCATCGTACAACAGCTATTCCCTACGGGCAACGAAGTAACGGTGATGACACTGGACAGCAATTTAGAACGCTTATTGACACAGGCTATGCAAAGCAACGGCACTGCTGGTTCTGCGATAGAGCCTGGCATGGCAGAAACACTCTCAAGGCAAGCTGAAGCTGCGGCAAAACAGCAAGAACAAATGGGGATGACGCCGGTATTACTAGTATCTGCCCCGCTTCGATCTGCGCTCTCTAAATTTTTACGCCGCGCGGTGCCAAACCTACGCGTGTTATCTCACGAAGAATTACCTGATTCAAAAACAATACGTGTTACTAGTCTTATTGGAGGTCCAGCATGAACATAAAACGATTTTTTGGCAAAAACTCACGTGAAGCACTCAGCATGGTGCGCAAAGAGTTGGGAGAAGATGCGGTCATCTTGTCTAATCGCGCAATGAATGGCGGCAATGAAATCATGGCTTTCAAAGAAGAAGACATGAAAAATATGGTCGCTAGAGGAGAAGATCAGCACCATTCAGCAAATCAATTTGTGTCTGCATCCCTTTTGCCTTCTGCATCGCAAAGCAATGAGAATAATGACCCACCCACCTTGTTGTCACTGCTCAATAAGAACAATGGCGATCAAGCGGCTGTGTTCAATACCAATAAAGCCAGACCTGCAACGCATGACATTAAAGCGCATGATGAGGTTAAGACAATTGAATTGACCAGAACAACCACTCCACTACAAGTGTCCAGAACTAATCAGCAAGCGGCGCAACAACCAAGCCTGCAAATGGCTGAAATGCTCAGTGAAATGCGTAACATGCGCAGCGTGATTGAATCGCAACTGACCACCATTTCATGGGGCAACATTCAGCAACGCGACCCTATTAAATCGCAGATATTAAACACCCTACTTTCAGCCGGCTTTAGTGCGTCATTATCAAGGCAATTGGCCGAAAAAATGCCAGCCAACCTAGATGCTGATAAAGCCACCGCCTGGATCAAAAGCATACTAGCGATTAATTTAAATACCATAGAAACTGAAACCGAGGTGCTAGACCAAGGCGGCATATTTGCCCTAATCGGCCCGACTGGCGTGGGTAAAACCACAACTACAGCAAAACTTGCAGCACGCTATGTGATGAAGCATGGTACGCAAAACCTAGGGTTGATTACTACGGATGCATATCGTATTGGTGGGCATGAGCAGCTCAGAATCTACGGCAAGATTTTAGGTGTAATGGTGCATGCAGTAAAAGATGAAGCCGATTTAAAAATAGCACTTAACGAACTTAAAAACAAACACACGATTTTGATTGATACGGTTGGCGTGAGTCAGCGCGACCGTATGGTGGCAGAACAAATCGCCATGCTCTCTAACACCAAGACGCCCATCAAAAAGCTGCTATGCCTGAATGCAACCAATACAGGTGAGACGCTGACTGATGTGATTAGAGCGTATAAAGGTAAAGGTTTGGATGGCTGCATTATTACCAAGTTAGATGAAGCTGCAACCATCGGCAATGCCTTGGATGTCGCCATCCGCGAAAAACTCAAACTTTATTACGTGGCCAATGGTCAACGCGTTCCAGAAGATATACACATGGCGAACAAGCAGTATTTAATTCAACTGGCACTAAAAATGAGTTCGGCGAATAATCGCCCATTTCAATTTTTAAGTGAAGAGTTGCCATTTGTCATGGGTAGTACCGTAAACGCAGCGAATGCATCTCAATTATCGGAGATTAATTATGTCTGAGTTTCAAAACAGTTTTCAAAACGATCAGGCCGCTGGGCTGCGCCGTATTATGGCCGCCCCAAAACCTAGAGTAGTGTCCATTATTTCAGCGTCATCCACCCAGGATCAGCCGCGCATGATGACTAATCTAGCCGCATCTATGCGCAGCCAAGGGTGTGAGGTGCTGATTGTGCATGCCTCAAAAGCGTCACGTGAGGCGAGTTATGACATCGACAAAATGCCGACCTTGTTTGACGTTGCCAATGAAACAGCGGCTTTGGCTGATACCATTAAAAAAACCAGCCAAGGTTGGTCTGTGGCTAAGATGCTACATAAAACGCAAGTGAATATACCGCTAGATAACGATGCTGGCATTGCACTTAACCATATATTTGATACGCTAGCGCGTGAGTATGAAATTGTTTTGGTCGATGCTACGCTCAATAATGACTACCTTCTGCCCTTAAAAACGCTGAATGAAAGTGAGATTTTGATTCAACTTACACGCAATCCGGAATCAATTAAAGATGCTTATACGCTCATCAAACAAATATGCAGCCAACTAGGCAGACGTTCATTCGGCATTATTGTGGATGACGCCACTGAGGCGCAAGCACAGGTGGTATTTAAAAACATTGCACAGGTCGCTAGACAGTTTATGCAACTCGAACTGGAATTTTTTGGCGCGATTCCAAAAGATGACCACTTGACTAAAGCCGCAAAACTTGGCCGTTCAGTGATCGATGCATTTCCGATGGCGAGTGCCTCAACCGCCTTAAAGCAGATTGCACAGCGTTTAGATTATAAGCACTCCACATACGCCGCCGACACCAAGCGCGCATCTTTCATCTAGGCCAAAGGTTTTTTATGTACACAGCAAATGGCAAAAATGATAAAAAGAACGAGATGCTGACCCAACATGCGGTATTGGTCAAAAAACTTGCTTACCAGCTTAAGGCAAAGCTACCACCAAGCGTTGAGTTAGATGACTTGATACAAGCCGGCATGATGGGCTTGCTGGATGCGATTAACCGCTATGAAGATACGCATGGCGCGCAGTTTGAGACGTATGCTGCGCAAAGGATTCGCGGCTCTATGCTTGATGAATTGCGCAGTTCTGATTGGCTACCGCGCAGCGTACGCAAGAATATGCGCGACGTAGAGACCGCCATCAGCCAGCTTGAACAAGAATTAGGCAAACCCCCTAGCGAGAGTGACGTAGCCAAAAAACTCCAGCTAACGCTGGAAAACTACTATGTAATGCTCGGCGATTGTAGTGGTCATCAGCTACTTTATTACGAAGATTTTCACGAGTCAGAAAATGGCGAACACTTTCTGGACCGTTTTAAAACTGACATATCTAATGATCCAATCAAAGGTTTGCTCGCTGGCGACTTTCGCAATGCCTTGGTTAGCGCCATTGACGCACTGCCTGAACGGGAAAAAATACTGATGGGTCTTTACTATGAGCAAGAACTTAATCTAAAGGAGATAGGCGCAGTGATGAATGTATCAGAATCACGCGTTTGTCAATTACATAGCCAAGCGGTCGCCAGACTTCGCGCAAATCTAAAAGAGAAATCATGGACTGGAGCAGCTTAGGCGGTATAGCCATTGCCTTAATCGGCATTTTATTAGGGCAAGCCATAGAAGGTGGGCGTATAGGTTCATTAGTGCAGCCTGCGGCCTTTATGATTGTGCTATGTGGCACATTTGGCGCGGTGTTACTACAAACTAACACTAAAAACTTTATCGCCGGTATTTTGATGGTGCGTCAGGTATTTTCAACACCCATTGATGACAGGCAAGCACTCGCCAACCGCGCAAACATGTGGAGTCATTTTGCGCGTAAAGAAGGTATCTTCATGTTGGAACCTTATTTAAAAAAGGAAACAGAGCCGTTCATCAAAAAAGGGTTAAGGCTCATGATAGACGGTACGCCACCGGATAAAATAAGAGAAATAATTGCAATTGATATGCACTTTTATGAAATACAGCAGCGCAGCGCAGTAAAAATTTGGAATGCCGCTGGCGGCTATGCGCCTACTATTGGTATTTTAGGCGCTGTACTTGGCTTGATTCATGTGATGGAAAATCTTTCCGACCCTAGCAGGCTTGGCAGCGGCATTGCCGTCGCCTTTGTAGCCACAATCTATGGTGTGGGACTCGCAAACCTGATATTTCTACCGATATCAAACAAGCTTAGAGCCATCATTCAGCATGAGATGATGCGCCGTGAAATGCTGTTAAATGCCTGGGTTTCTATTGCTAATGGCGACCACCCACGCATTGTTGAAGAACGATTACTCGCCTATCTACGCTAATTTATAAACTCAACATATTACGATTATGCTAAGAAGAAAACCATTAGAAGAAGATGAGAACCCAGATCGCTGGCTAGTTTCGTATGCCGATTTCATTACGCTGCTATTCGCATTCTTTGTGGTGATGTATTCAATTTCATCGGTCAATAAAGGTAAATATACCCAACTAACATATTCTATGGGAACTGCATTCACCGGTAACAACCCACCAAAGCCCCCGCAAAACAGTCATAGTGCGGCAGACAGCAAACTTAAAAGCCAGCCAAAATCTTTTATTAAGCCGCTGCCACTCTCGCATCTTTATGCCGAAAAAATGCGCCGTGAACGCGAATCCATGACCAATATGGGCATAGGCTTATCAAATACTCTCGCGCCACTCATTACCGAGGGTAAATTGCAAGTCGTGCAAAACAATCGAGGAATCCGCATTGATATTCACGACAGCCTGTTATTTACGCCTGGCTCTGCAGAAATTTCCGCTTCCGCTACTGGTCTGATGAATGAAATTGCCACGGTATTAAAAAGTAATCAACGACTGATTCAAGTTGAAGGACACACAGACAACATCCCTATTCATAATGCGACCTTCTTCTCAAACTGGGAACTTTCTGCCGTGCGCGCAAGTAGCGTCGTAAGAATGTTAAGCGTTGCGGGTATCGCGGAAGCAAGACTGAGTGCGCTAGGTTTTGGCTCAGCCCAACCCATCACTGAGAACGAAACACTGAATGGTCGTGCCAAAAATCGTAGAGTTTCAATTATGATTCTTTACGAAACGCAAAATCAAGAAGATAGCGCACTAGAAATTATGCCAAATAAAACCAGCAATCAATAAGCCCCGTTGGCTTGATCATATAAAGGGTGAGTGTTGCGTATGCAAACCCAACTTTATTAAGTTAACCTGACCCGTTTAGTTATCCAACACGAAGTAATTTATCTCGTGGTCCATCGGCAATAATTCGACCACCATCCAATGCAACTACACGCTGCACCATGCCTAACATGATCGTGCTATGGGTCGTCATGATCAGTACATCATCTTTACTAAGAAAGTTGGGTAAACGTTCAGCAAGCAAGCGTTCGCTATCTGGGTCTAAGCCCAGCGTAGGTTCGTCAAGCAGTAAAATACTGCATGGTTGCGCTAATGCACGAGCCAGTGCAACTTTCTGCCGCTGACCGCCTGAAAGATTAGCGCCCCGCTCGTCTAACTGCATGCCTAACGTCATACGGCCACTTTTAAGTTCATCATCCAGTCCAGAAACCCATAGTGCTTGTGTAAATCGCTCAGTGTTGGCCATAACGCCTGCAACACGTAAATTATCCTCAAGCGTACCGGCAAATAGTGCTGGATCCTGTGATTTCCAAGCCATCCAGCGGGCGCGATCCAGCTGAGAGACATCTTCCAGCGCAAGGCCATCGATTAATATCTGTCCAGCATCAGGCTTGCATAAACCAGCAAGGCAACGTAATAAAGTGGTCTTACCTGCGCCGGGTTTACCAAGCAAAGCTATCCGTTCACCGGGCATTACATTTAGCGACACCGTATCAAGCGCAGTTGGTCTGCCTTGATAGTTTTTCTTTAAGCCTATCACGGAAATATTGCCGATAACGCAAGCGCGTGGCGTGTATTCACGTTGCGGTGTTGCGACCAAGCTACTTTCCATTCGTGCGGCTGCACGCTTAAAATCTTGCCATTTTCCCAGCACCATGAACAAAGAAGTCACTAACGCCATGGCTCTGGCCGTGAGTAGATTGCAGGCGATCAAACCGCCTACCGACAAGTTTCGCGCCTCAATTAAATAGGCACCAGCCACTAGCATGGTCACGGTACTGATTGTCATCATCCCTGCGGCAAGGGTATTCGCATGGCTTGCCGCAAGACGGCGTTGGCCATCTATATCAGCAGAGCTTTCTGATAGATCGCGCCAACGACGTAAAAATATCCCGGCACCAGGTACCGTTCTCACGACATCTAAAGCGCCTAGTATTTCTCCCATAAAGGTAAGCTTTCGCGTGTTTTGCTGCTCGGCCTCTTTGCCTAATCGGTTGCTGCGCACTTGCAAGGCATATCCCATCAAGGCATAAAAAAGCACCAGTAACGCGGCAACAATGACTAACGGCCATGCAATTAAACCCACAACCAACAGATACATCAGCAAAAAAGGCAAATCGGCTAATGCAAGTAGATATGTGGATGAAACAAAATCTCGGGAAACTGCCAAGTCACGGTAATTGGAAAGAAAACGCGCAAAGCCGCCAGAAAGGTCGGTTTGCGAAACGAGTCGGCGCCATAGGTTTTCATCGCCACGCTGCGTTAAATCTTCAGCAATATGCTCTGTAGACCAAGCACGTACAATGCGCATGCCAGCATCTGTTGCGATATAAATAGCCATACCTAACGTAAGTGCCCATAGCGTTTCAAACACACCATTATTGACTACTTTATCGTATACCAGCATAGAGAATAGCGGTAACAATAACTGGCCCCCATTAATTAACAGGCTAGCCAAGCCCACCTCGACCCATGCAGCACGCAGCGCTGGCCAAAGCGCTAACAATGAGTCTAGGCTACTCTTACTGGAATTTTCTCGCGGCATGCGCAGTACAATCGCTTCAGTGCGTGCATCACCTGCCGTATCTGGCACGTCAGCTAATGGTTCACCATGTGCATTTAATATCTGCCAACGGTTTTGTTGTCGGTGTAGTAATATAAAATCGCCATCATACAATCTGAGTAGTGCAAGATTGCCTGATAAGGCTAAAACTTCTCGTAAGTTGGAATCAAGATGTTGCGCAGCAAGGCCCGCACGATTGAGACGCTTTGCCTGTGCTGGCCAATTATTAGTTTTAGCGGTAAGTTCACCCAACGCGCGGCGCAATTTTGAAGCGGCGACACGATCAGCACCACAGAGGCCAGCAACGGCAGCAACAACGTCTTGTCGATCCAAGCCACGTTCAGTGAAGCCACTGTCAATCATATTGGCGATAGCAGGTGCTGATGAATCAATCATAGGCAAAACTTTCAATTAAAGTGAAAAGTAACTGACTCAGTCACACTAAATTAAGCTGTTTGCCAGTGAATTTGTGCTACCTGTACACCTGCATTGAACACAAGGTAATCAGTACCACCTAACACGGCGATGGGGGCTTGCAATGTCTCACCAGCACTCAGACTGATGTTAAGTGAATCGCCAGCATCAGCCTTAATCCACATTTGTGAGGCATTGCCGTTATCAACAAAATCACGCACATTCTGACTCGTAATACCCAAGACAGTGTTTGCACCATCGCCTTTGATATTCAGGATTTCATTTTGGTAGGATGCGTTGGCCAATGCATTCATCGAATAAGCGCCTGTAGTCAGCCCTTGTAGTACAACCGTATCACCACCGCCAAAAGCCGTTGAGTTATTTCCATTACCTTGATAGTAATTTACATTCGTGTTGATGGATGCGGCAGAAACGATGATTGTATCGTCACCGTTGCCACCATAGACCAAATCAAAGCCCTGGCTTGCATCAAGTGTGTCATTACCATCATTACCAGTTAAGGTATCGTTACCCACACCACCGATCAGCACGTTATTACCTGCGTCGCCAGTTAAATTGTCAGCATAGGCAGAACCTGTCAAATTTTCGATGCCGTTAAAGGTATCGCCATTGGCATCGCCCTGAGTACCGGTTCCTGTGGTCAAATTAGCTGTCACAGCACTTGTAGCATTTGTATAAGACGCTGTATCAGTCCCTGCACCGCCAATCAATTGGTCGCCACCAGCACCGCCGATGAGTAAGTCATCGCCAGCACCACCATCGAGTATATTATTACTAGCGTTACCGGTAAGCGTATCGTTAAACGCACTACCAGTAAGGTTGAAAAAATTGGTAAGCACATCGCCCTGCGCATCGCCGCCAGTATTGGCATTTCCAAGCAGATTGACATTAACCGCAGACGAAGAGCTTACATAGCTAGCGGTGTCATTACCAGAAACTCCATTCAAAACATCAGCGCCAGCCCCGCCTTCTATCGTGTTGGCACCGCCATCCCCGGTCAACACATCGGCAAACCCAGAACCGATGATGTTTTCAAATCCGGACAACGAATCGCTTCCTGCTGCACCTGTTACATTAACCCCCACTGCGCCTAGGCTCACATTCACCCCGCCAGTTGCAGTGGCGTAGGTGATGGTGTCAATACCCAAACCGCCGTTGATGGTATCGTTACCCAGACCTCCATCAATTACATTGTTACCAGAGTCGCCGTTCAGTATGTCATTGAAGGCTGATCCAATCAGATTTTCAATACCTACCAGCACATCACCATTAGCATCTCCCACAGTGCCAACGCCGTTAATGGTAACGGTAACGCCTGCCAGCGCAGTGTTATATGAGACAGTGTCTATGCCAGCCCCACCAATCAGCGTGTCAGCGCCTGCACCACCAATGAGCAAGTCATCACCAGCACCGCCGTCAAGTACATTCGCATTGGCATCACCTGTCAAAATGTCATTGTATGCCGAGCCCAACAAGTTCTCGAAATTAACCAGCGTATCATTGCCTTCACCACCACTGGCAGTACCTGCGGCAAGGCTTGCTACAATGGCTGAGATAGAACCTGCATAGCTCGCTGTATCCCCATAGGCAAGATTTGCGCCCCCATCAAGCGAGTCGTTACCCAAGCCGCCTTCAATGACATTATTACCAGCATCGCCTGTCAAACTATCACCAAAAATAGAATTCGAACCCAATATATTTTGAATATTAGTAAGAACATCACCATCGGTATTTACCCCAGTCAGTAAATTGACCGATCTACCACCCGTTGCACTGGCATATGAAATGGTATTGCTTCCCAACCCACCGTCAATAGTGTCAGCTCCATTGCCACCATCAATCACATCATTTCCAGCGCTACCTATAATGTTGTCTGCATATATCGACCCAATCACTTTTTCGATGCTAATCAAGGTATCAGTACCAGCCGCTCCTGTGACAAGGTTAGTTGCCATGTTAATGGTAACGGCTCCTGTAGCTGAAGCATAACTAGCCGTATCAATTCCACCACCGCCATCTAGCGTATCGTTTCCTAATCCTCCGATCAAAACATTGTCGGCAGCATTTCCTATCAGATAATCATTAAAGTCTGACCCTGTGATGTTTTCGATACTAATGAACGAATCTCCAAGTGCATCGCCCGTACCTGCAGCTACGCCATTAATGTCCACCGTTACTGCGGCGTTGGCATGCGCGTACGAAACGGTGTCGTTACCTGCACCGCCATTAAGTACATCAGCACCGGCCAGTCCCTCTAGGGTATCGTCACCAGCCCCGCCTACCAGAATATTAATGTTTCCATTGCCGATAAGCGTATCGTTGAAAGCTGAGCCAGTCAGGTTATTGATGTTTGAATTGTAAACATCTCCATAAGCATCACCACTAGCAAATACAGCCGCACCATGAATAAAAGCCGTTGTTGTTAAGCTTGCAGTGACACCAATACCGATGCCAAATGTAATCCCTTCATTAAATAAATACGTATTTCCGGCATTAGCATAACTGGCAACCGATGTTGTAGCATTGGAACCATTGATAGTGTCATTACCCAAAAAACCTTCCATCAAACCAGGACCATACAAAGTGTTATTACCTGCATTACCAAATAAGGAGGTTGAGTAACTGGAATAAATATTTTCCATATTGGTCACCACATCGCCTGTAGCATCACCTGTCATCACAATGTTCATAGCCGTGTTTTGAGTGGCAC
>CAINWC010000425.1 GCA_903854305.1 uncultured Pseudomonadota bacterium
ACTTGAAGTGCTACCAACGCTGGCATTTTCATTAACAAATTCGCGGAATCTCATTCTGTAATCCTTAGTATTGCACCATCAATTGTTGCTGACCCGTGTTCAACTCTAATATTTTTAGCACGAATTTCAGCTAAACAAGGTGGAACCATTTCGTACTTAATTGTGTACTCTCCAGGATCTGCTTCAATCTGTAACAACTCTTCTAAATAGCAGTCAGTCCAGGTCCAAGTACGTTCAGCAAATAATTCGTTGTTGACATACACACGGTACTTAGGAGGAAGTCCTTCCCAGTTACAGTGAACATCAGCTAATACTCGGACAAATTGCTTGGTCATACTGTATTTAGCGGGTTAAAATTTAAGCAGGAATGTAAGCAGGAATGTCAAAAAGGCCGCTGAGTCTAGCGGCTAATGCACGGTGGTTACCGTCTATGATGTGTCCATCTGTGTCAACTACAATAGGACGGCGTTCTATGTCTTGTCTATGAATATCGTCAACGTGATCCATATCAATATTTTGCACACGGTTGTAAGGATCATCTAAGTCTACTCCAGACTCAGGATCTGGAATATGTAGTTTGTTTAACGGAACACGAGTTTTTCGCCATTTTGGGTGAGTTGTTATAGTATTAGGAATGTGAAAATCGTGATGTATGCTTTTAACATACGCCAGCACATCTTCAGCAGGAATTGACCTTAATTCGTCAGCTCTCATTGCCCTGTCCATTTAGCAATCATACTACCTTGGCCGCTATAAACTCCAGTACCACGTCGAGCACTACGCATACTACGACTGCCAGCTTCAACCGGAAATGAATAAACTGTTTTTCGTGGTGTATTCCAAAGTATTTCATCGCCTGGCTTTTCACGATATTCTCTAGTGGGTACGCTGGTAATACCTTTAACTTCGACACCAGGTATATTATTAAGTTTGAGCCACATTTGTTGCCCGGCTGCAGTTTGTCTATCTCCAGCTTGTAGCGTAAGTTTTAATACACTTAATGCAATACCATACAATGCCAGTCCAAGTCCTTTGCCACGATAATCTGGATCAGTTGCTACGGTTTCCACACTATATGAATTGATAGGGTTATTGGTTGGTTTTAAATCTAACTCGGCAATTAACTTGCTTTGATCAAAAATCATAATTTCTTTAAGATTACCAGAATTTTGTATAGCATAACTGTAGCCACTACCGCCTGGCAGAGGTTTAGTATTGCGAGGAGCAGACATCGGAAGAAGTGTATCTTTGTCTCCAAAGTCTCCTTGTGGTATGCGAGCTATTTCAAAAAATCTCATTTCTTTCGACCAGATTTCATATTTGCACACCAGTGATACATTTTGGCACGTTCACCTGATGCGTTCTTGGCTTTGCGACGTAGATCAGTTACTGAGCCGTTACAACTGGCACCGGCTTTTTTAACACGACCAGGCCGGCTTTTACCGTTGACTTTACCATCGGCAAAATTTTCAGAAATAAAGTCTTTGGCTCTCATTTAGCAATTCCAGCGACGGCGTGCCTTACAGATAGCT
>CAINWC010000426.1 GCA_903854305.1 uncultured Pseudomonadota bacterium
ATTAAGTTAGGGTACTGTGGTTGCCCTAAACTGCCATTGTATCGGCCTAATGCACGATACAAATCACCATGTTCGATATCTACATAATGCCTCAAGATCGTGCAACCATAGCGTAAGTTAGTGCGTAGAAGAAATAAATTGTGATCACTTGCACCTATACTGCGCGACCAAAATGGCATTACTTGCATAAAGCCGCGCGCGCCTACTGATGATAATGCGTATTTTTTAAAACCGCTTTCCACTTGAATCAGGCCAAGTACCATTTGTGGATCTAGCCCTGCACGAGTCGCCTCATAATGCACAGTGCGCAACAAGTCTTCACGATAAGTGTCATCGGGAATGCGCTTTTTGAGGCGCTGTGACATGTCGTTGAGCCATGCATTGCCTTCTTCTGGTGTTGCAAAAGTGAGTCTAGGCGCAGCTTTATCACTAATGCTACGCTGCATAAGTGCTTTTACACTATTAGACAAAGGCTCTTCAAGCTGAGAACCGGCAAAGCTAATATTTGAAACTAAAGTTCCAAAACATACTAGCAAGCTGATTTTCAGGTTGTTAAGCATACATAACTCTCACGTTTTGATTCAATTTTAAACTTCAATTTAATACTAAGCTACTTTTTGCACAAGTTCAAGCACCGCTACCGCTAGATCAAGCAACGGTAGAGACTGTGCTTCTGCCGAGATTCTGGCTTTATATTCCACCAAGCCTTCAGCTAAACCGCGCTCACCAATCACTAATCGATGCGGAATACCCATTAAATCAGCCTCGGCAAACATTACGCCTGGGCGCTCGCCTCGGTCATCTAACAATACATCAATACCTGCCGCCAGCAGTTCATCATGCAATTGGTTAGCCGCCAATTTAACAGCATCTGACTTATCAAAGCCAATTGGGCAGATGACTACGGCAAATGGCGCCATGCTGCTAGGGAATATAATACCTCTATCATCATTGCCTTGCTCAATCGCTGCGCCGACAATACGTGAAACGCCAATGCCGTAACAACCCATTTCCATCACTTGCGTTTGACCATTTTCATCAAGATAAGTCGCGTTCATGGCTTCTGAATATTTAGTGCGTAATTGAAAGATATGTCCTACTTCAATACCGCGACAAAGTGACAATGTGCCTTTACAATCGGGGCTAGCATCGCCTTCAACCACGTTGCGAATATCTGCCACCAAGCTTGGTTCTGGCAAATCACGACCAAAATTCACACCACTTAAATGGTATTTTGGTTTATTCGCACCGCATACAAAGTCACTCATGGCAGCCACGGTTTTATCTGCAATCACTTTTACGTGCTCATCAACGCTTACAGGCCCAATAAAGCCTGGCGGGCAATTTAAGTTAGCGCGAACTTCTTCTTCTGTTGCAAAACGGAAATCTGCTAAGCCAGCTAATTTACCGAATTTCACTTCATTTAAATTGTGATCACCGCGCAATAAAGCCAGAGTGAATTGACTTACTCCGTCAGCACTGTTCACAACAAGTGCGATTGCCTTAACGGTGCGTTCAACGCCTATGTTCAGTAGCTTTGCCACATCTTCACATGTCGTTTGTTTTGGCGTTTCAACCTCTTGCATAAGCGCTTGGGGCGCATTGCGAGTTTCAAGCACCACGGCTTCTGCTAACTCTACGTTCGCAGCGTAATCAGAGGTATCACAGTAAGCCAAGCCATCTTCACCTGAATCAGCCAACACATGAAACTCATGAGAACCGTCACCGCCTATTGCACCAGTATCGGCTTTTACCGCACGAAACTTTAGGCCTAAGCGATTGAATACATTGCTATACGCTTGAAACATCGTGGCATAGGTTTGTTCTAAAGACGCAAAATTGGTGTGAAATGAGTAGGCATCTTTCATCATAAATTCACGCGCGCGCATCACGCCAAAACGTGGGCGAATTTCATCTCTAAACTTGGTTTGAATTTGATAAAAATTTAGCGGCAGCTGTTTGTAACTGCGCACTTCTGAACGTGCGATGTCGGTAATGACTTCCTCATGCGTTGGGCCAAAGCAAAACTCACGGGCATGGCGATCCGTAATTTTAAGCATTTGTGGACCAAATACCGCCCAGCGACCGGTTTCTTCCCAAAGTTCGCGCGGTTGCACGGCTGGCATCAGCAACTCCAGTGCGCCAGCTTTATTCATTTCATCGCGCACAATGACTTCCACTTTACGTAAAACGCGCAAGCCTAGCGGCATCCAGCTATAGAGTCCCGAGCCTAAGCGTTTAATCAAACCGGCACGCACCATCAGTATATGGCTTGGTAACTCGGCATCGTTTGGGGCTTCTTTTTGGGTATTGAAGAAAAATTGTG
>CAINWC010000427.1 GCA_903854305.1 uncultured Pseudomonadota bacterium
ATTTTACTGGTTCAGTTCATTTTCGTCACACGCCCTCAGTTATTAAACATGCCGCATCAGGTATAATTCAGCCCTATGATTCAAATTACTATTTTAGTCGTTGCTGTTGCCATTTTATTGTTAATGGTTTGGCAGCTATGGAAAAGCAATCAGCCGGATACAAACGCCGTTACTTCTCAACAACTGATTTTGCAGCAGCTGGAAGAAAAGCATCGAGCAATGTTGTTGGACTTTAACGATGGATTAAACAAGCTGGGTGACCGCTTAGGCGCGTACTCAAGTGACACCAGCGAACGTTTACGTATGAGTGTCGCTACTGAGCTGCAAGCCACCAGAGACGCCATGCAAGCTTTGCAGTTGGCACAAAATAATAGCTTATCGCTGACACGTGAAGCCGTGCTGGAAAAGCTGCACACCACACTGGCCGAGCAAGGCAAAGCCGAGCAAGAGCTGATTCAATCGACCATGCGTAACGCGACCTTGCAATTGGTAAGCACCATTGATAATTTGGCAAAAGCGGTAGATAGTCGTCTGGAGCAGATTGGCGGCAAAGTATCTGAGCGTCTGGATGAAGGTTTCAAAAAGACCAATCAAACTTTTATTGACGTGATGGCGCGCCTAGCGACAATCGATGAAGCGCAAAAGAAAATCGATGGTTTAACTACCAATGTGGTGAGTTTGCAAGAGTTATTAGGCGATAAACGTAGCCGTGGCGCGTTTGGCGAGGTGCAATTAGAAGCCTTGGTACGTAACGTATTGCCAGTGAGTTCGTTTGCCATGCAATATACATTTGAAAATGGTACGCGTGCCGATTGTGCAATATTTTTGCCAGATCCAACCGGTACGGTAGCGGTAGATAGCAAGTTTCCGCTGGAGAATTATCACCGCATGTTCGATAGTAAATTAAGCGATGCCGAGCAAACGGCCGCTGAAAAACAATTTAAGTTAGACGTGAAGAAACATGTAGATGACATTGCTAATAAATACATCATCTCTAACGTCACCTCAGACGGCGCGGTGATGTTTATTCCGGCAGAGGCCGTGTTTGCCGAGTTGCATGCTTACCATGCCGATGTGATTGAATATGCCATGAACAAACGCGTTTGGGTAGTTTCCCCCACAACTTTAATGGCCGTGCTAAACACGGCGCGCGCAGTGTTAAAGGATGTAGAAACGCGCAAGCAAGTTCATGTGATTAAAGAAGAGTTAGGCAAGCTAAGTAAAGACTTTGGCCGCTTTGATGTACGCATGAAAAAACTGGCAGATAATATTCGCCAAGCGCATGAAAATGCACAAGATGTGCATATTTCCAGCCAGAAAATATCGCAACGTTTCGCGCAAATCGAGCGCGTGGAACTGGCTAATAAACCAGCAGATTTGCCAGAAGATTTACTAGATGTTATTAATGAAATTGAAGAGTAATTACCTAGCCGTTTATGAAAATTAAAATATTTTATTTTGCCAGACTGAAAGAAACACTCAAATTTTCTACAGAAGATTTAGAGTTGCCGGATGATGCTTTTGCTCAAACGCTCACCATACTTAAACTGAAAGCGTACTTAGCTAAGCGTAGCGATGTTTGGCAGCAAATGTTGCTCGGTAAACTTAAAGTACGCGGTGCCATCAACCATGAATTAGTCGATGATAATGCGCCCATTGCGGATGGTGATGAAGTGGCGTTTTTCCCACCGGTCACTGGCGGATAGCTGACACTTACGCCATGTCCGTTCGCGTACAGACCGAAGATTTTGATGCTGGCTTTGAGCTCAACCAATTGCGCCATGCACGTAAAGATACCGGCGCAATTGTGAGTTTTATAGGTCAGGTGCGTGACCTTAATGACGGTGATGCCGTTTCACAATTGACCCTAGAGCATTACCCCGGCATGACAGAAAAAACACTGGCGTCGATTATCCAGCAGGCTAAAAGTCGCTGGGATTTTTTTGAGGCTTTAATCATTCACCGTGTGGGCTCCCTTAAACCAACCGATCAAATTGTATTGGTGGCGGTGAGCGGCGCGCATCGCGGCGAGGCTTTTAAAGCGTGTGAATTCATCATGGACTTTTTAAAAACAGAAGCGCCGTTTTGGAAAAAAGAAGTAACGCAGTCGGGTGAGCGCTGGCTGGAGGCTAAGCATGCCGATGACGCAGCGCGAGAGCGTTGGATGAAATAGTGACAACGAAATTAAGATTAATACCAAGATTAATACTAGATACCCAATAAACCAGTCAGGCGATATGTCACAAATACTCACACCACAGCAATTGACCCATCATATTTCTGCTAATGCATTCAATTTTGCAGATACTTCTGAGCTGATCAGCGCCGATAAACTCAGCGCACAGCATCATGCCTGGATAGCGCAGTCTGAAGCCAAAAAGGCCGCTGAGTTCGGTTTGAGCCTGCCTCATGCAGGCTTTAATTTATTGGCGCTAGGCGAGCCGGGCACGGGGCGCACCACACTGATGCTGAGCGCGATGCATGAGGCTGCTGCCAAACAACCGGCCTCAGGTGATCTGGTAGCCTTGTACCGGTTCGATGCCAATGGCAAACCTTTGTTTTTGAAATTACCGGCTGGTGCCGGCGCGCAACTAAGGCAGGCTTTAGATTTATTTATCCGTAATCTGGCGAAAGACTTGGCGGTATTACTTGAGGCGAAGAGTCAGCAAAGTTCGATGGCGCCCATACAGATTTTTGTAGAAGGGCAATTAAGCATGGTCAAGGCCAGCATCACGCTGATAGAGCCAGACAAAATGCCGCTACATTACTTTGAGTTGATGCAGCGTGATATTTTAGATTTTTTAGACGCGTGGCAACCTAACACCAGTGGCGACGGTGATAACAACTTGGAAGTGCTGCTTAATGAGAGCTTTTTGGGGCGTTATCGGGCCAATGTGCTGGTCGAGCATGCAGCCAACCAAGGTGCGCCTGTGGTGTATGACAACGATCCTAGCTTACATTCTTTATTCGGCGGCGTAGAGAGTGCCGGCGAATCCAGCACGACCCCTGACTTTATGCGCTTACGTGCCGGTAATCTGCTACGCGCCGATGGTGGTACCTTATTGCTGCATTTGCGCGACATACTAGCCGACGAGCAAAACGGATCACAGATACTGGAAAAACTGCATCGCTTTTTGCGTAACGGTACCCTGCAAATTGAAGATCTTAGCAGCAGTAGCAGCCAAGGCAGTAGTTTTGTCAGCGCACAAGCCGCCATTCCCGTCTCAGTCAAACTGGTGCTAGTGGCAACGCGCGAAGATTACTACCTGCTGATCGATGAAAACTATGATTTTTTCAGTTACTTTCCGATCAAGATCGAGTTTGCCGAAAAAGTAAAAGCCAATGCCGAAAACTATGCGGCTTATGCGGCGTTTATCGCGCAAAAATGTCAGCAATTCAAGTGCAGCCACTTTAGTGCTGAAGCGGTTGCCGCCTTGCTGCAATCCATGCATAGACTGGAAGAAGACCAGACGCGTATTAGCACGCAGTTTGCCGCACTAGAAAAGCTCATGTTAGAAAGCGCTGCTGCCGCCGATGCACGTGGCGCCACCTTGGTGGTCATTGAGGATGTGAAGTCGGCCATCCATCGCAAATATGCGCGGCATAGCTACATTGAGGGCCATATGCGTGATTCGATTGTCGACAATGAGCTGATGATTACCGTACAGGGTGAGGCAGTCGGACAGATTAACGGCCTCACGCATATTGATCTGGCTGATGCCAGTTTCGGTTCACCGGTGCGTATCTCAGCCAACTGCTATGCTGGGCGTCGCGATGTGTTGACCATAGACCGCGAAGTGGCCATGAGCGGCCCTACCCATGATAAAGGCGTGATGATTTTGCAAAGCTGGCTGCATAGTAATTTTGCGCTGCTGAACCCGCTGAATATGACTGCCTCATTAGTGTTCGAGCAAGAATACAACGGCGTGGAGGGTGACTCCGCCTCTTGTGCCGAGCTGTTCGCGTTGCTGTCCTCGCTGTCGCAAGTACCGATCAAGCAGGGCATCGCGGTTACTGGCGCGCTGAATCAGCATGGTGAAGTGCTGCCAGTCGGCGGCCTCAACGAGAAGATTGAAGGCTACTTCCGGGTGTGTAAAGACATCGGCTTGGATGGCAAGCAAGGCGTACTCATGCCTGCACGCAATATACGCCACTTGATACTCAGCGATGCCGTGGTCGAGGCCGTGACGAATGGCCAGTTTCATATTGCCACCATGAATAATGTTGCCGAAGGTATGCTACATCTGACAGGGCTGAGTTTAGCTGAGATCAATCACCTGGCCGAAGCTAGGTTAAGCACATTTAAACTCACGCTAGAAGCAAATTTACCTAAGGTATTTAATAGCTAATCATGGCCACTGTCGCTCAGGATGCTGACACTAAATGCCGGCTAGACAAATGGTTATGGGCGGCGCGTTTCTTTAAAACCCGCAGCATCGCCACCGATGCCATTGAATCAGGTAAAGTGCACGTCGATAGCGATCGGGTAAAGCCGGCCAAAGAAGTGAAAATCGGTCAAATCATTCATATTCGCAACAAAGACTTTGAAATTGAAGTGAGTGTCTTAGCCTTATCCAATATGCGTAGGGGCGCGCCAGAAGCGGCACTGTTATACACAGAAACGCCCGCCAGTATCGCCAAGCGTGAACAGGCCAAAGCCACCGGTGAAGGTGAACATGCGCTACGTGAACGTGGGGCAGGGCGGCCCACTAAACGACAGCAGCGCGATATTAAGAAGTTTACCGGTGGTACTTACTTAGATTAGTCATTGGCTTTATTAGTCAAGCGCACGCGCGCAATAATAGGGATTGCCGGACATATCAGCGGCAGACTGTCTGAGGCAAGTATCATACGAGCGGTCGTACCTTAAACGGCTGTAGCTTCCCTAGTTTGGCCAACAGCATGAGCTCGCTTACTTTTCATTATGATGTTTAGTGGTATTGCTAACCGTTGACAATGAAACGAATAGAGTCTACATTCCACATATAGCACATATACGGAGTTGAAATCATGTCCCAATTGCACTTTTATGTCCCTGATGAAGTTGAAGCGCAAATACGGATAAGGGCAAAGCAGGCTAATTTACCGCTTTCTAAATATTTGGCTGACCTTGTTAAGCGAGAAACGGACGCACAAAATCAATGGCCAGTAGGCTATTTTGATTTATTCGATGCATGGCAAGGCGGACCGCAAAATAGACCCACTGAGTTAGTGCTTGAAACGCGGAACAGTTTCAATTGATACGGTTGTTAGACACCAATGCCTGCATTCAGTTATGGCAACGCAAAAATTTAAATGCGCGCCGGCATTTTGCAAAATATAGCCCTACTGACATCGCTTTGTGCAGTGTGGTCAAGGCAGAGCTTTTGTATGGAGCATTGCGCAGCGAGTACAAAGAAAATAATCTACAACTGCTACAAAAATTATTTGCGCCATTACAAAGCTTTGATTTTGATGATATTGCTGCAGAACATTACGCACAAATTCGTGCTGATCTAACCGCCCAAGGGTGTTTGATTGGCGCTAATGATTTAATGATTGCCGCGATTGCACGTGCCAACCATGTCACGTTGATTACGCATAACACGATTGAGTTTAGCCGAGTAAGAGGTCTTGCGATTGAAGATTGGGAGCTTTAGTTATATTAATGGGGATGCGTGCATCAATAGTCACTATTCATGAATTTAGATACTTTTCTTGAACATTTGCCCGCGCATTCCCC
>CAINWC010000428.1 GCA_903854305.1 uncultured Pseudomonadota bacterium
ATCCATTTATGAATAATGCGTCGCAAGGTACTCAAGGTGACTACAGCATGTTTTGCCGGATCATAATCATCCTTCTCAAAGATATTGCTGAAGGTGGTGCCCGCAATGCCATGACTGACGCTTTGATTAATGGTGCGATTGAAGCGCTCGATCTTGCCTTTGAACCATGGGGTTTTGCGCGGGGTATAAACAATCTCTACCCCAAAAGCAAAGCAGGCTTTTTCCAGACTGATGCTGTGGAACTCCAGACCGTTATCCACGAACAATTGTTCCATCACACCATGGGCTTCCCATACATGTCGGATTCCAGGATATTGTTCCTGCAGATTCACCTTAGGCAATATCGCGTGTTTTAAGCATTTACCGACAGTCAAATAACTCGGCGGCTCAAATCCGATATAAATACCTAGAATGCAACGGGTGTGTGTATCAATACATATTGTGAGCCAAGGGCGGCCGAGTGGAATGTGGGACTCATCGTCGATGACAAACAAATCTAGTTTAGTGTGATCAATCTCGGCAGCCTCTAAGGGTTTCTTGGTGATGAGATGTTTGAGCTTGCTGCGAAATAAACGATGTGCAGCCACCTTGCCATGGCGAGCGACATATCGGTCAAACGCCGGGATTGCATCAATGAGTCGTTTAATGAGCCTTCTTGTTGGTTCTGACAGTTGATCAGCACTTGGGCGTTGATTGTTTTCGCGTGTAATCATGACCACCACTTCCTCGACTGTTTCTTCTATCGTACCGCGCTCACGCTTCATGTAGATTTTATCGATGCAGTTTTCTGCAATTTCAATGACCTCTGCATCTACACGCTCACTACGATTTCCCTTACGATGATGCTCTTCAGCTAAGGCAAAAGCATCTTTGCCATTCGCCAGGTATTTCTTTTTCCAGCGACTCACAGTAGTCCAATGGGGTGCAGGTTCAGTCAGCTCAAGCTTGACCCAAACCTTTTGTATTGCGGGTTCCATGAGGGATCGTGTACAAGGCAGATGTTCCACGGCTTTGACGTACATACGTCTAAGTACCGCTTTATCCCATTCCTTACCTTCTACTTGACGACTCTTTTTGACTGCTTTTTCCACAAAAGATTTATCACGATTGTTTACCTTGTCCGCATCCTCCATGAACACTAACTTGCCTTCCGCATAACATTGCTGCAGTTCCTGAATTTTAAATTCGTTTACTCTGCCAGTGCGCACTTCACGCACTTGCCAGAGGCCAGCAGAGATTTCTTGAGTCATTTGATACTCACGTCCATCCCTATCAAAGTGAACGTCTTTACAAAAATGTACGATTGCCATGATAGGTCTCCTAGTGATTAGCGTTAAAGTGGCTGCGGATTTGCGTTGCAACACTGATAGGTCGGTGAAGATCAATGCTAAGTTTGCCTTCCAGGATCAATCGGCTGATATGTTGCAATGCACAATGGGACTGAGATTCGAACATCCCCCAATCCATCACAGGCGCTTCCAAGAAAAGTCGGCGTATCTTTTCTTTTTCGATGGCAGGGACCGCGAATCGTCCAAGCTTATTAAGGCGTTTAATATTATCGAGTCGCGGTTGAGTGGCTAACATTTCAGCTAACACCATTCGATAGCCATAACCGTAGCCCGGTAAAATCTTAGTTAAAAACTCAGTGCGTTCAGTAACTGCAGGTTCATTCGCATCACGCTCAGTTTTCACCTCCCAGAACTCACAACGATGATATTCTTGCACCATCAAGTCCGGGTAATGTCTGCGTTTCTCACCATTTAACCTGTAGATGATTTCGCAAGGCTGCTCATTGAAAGCAAGTACTTGTGGTGTTGCATCAAGGATGCGCATCGCGTTCCCTTCATGGGGCGACTCCCACTGCATCATGCGTTGCATTTTCCAGCTGGGGTACTTGCCACTGTTACGCGCATTAGAGCGACTGACGACTTTTCTGCTACGGATTTTTCCATTCGTTGGAAAGATTATTTCTATACTAGGTACGGCTATTAATTGATTCATTGTTAACTCCTGATTTGCTTCAAATGGAGTAACTCAGAAATTTGGGCGTAGGGAGTCCGTCTTACTAACGAGTGATTTTTACTCATTAGAAAGTGAGGGGTGCAAAGTGGCCAAGACTATCGTCTTAAATTTGACAAAACTTACTATTGTCGTAGAATGTATTTAACTAGTGGGGACTAGGTATTAACCCAATTTCCG
>CAINWC010000429.1 GCA_903854305.1 uncultured Pseudomonadota bacterium
ATGCGGCAGGCGTTACGCTGTACCACCTGCTCACACGAAAATATCCTTATGGCGAAATCGAACCTTTTCAGCGGCCAAAGTTTGGTCAGCCCGTACCTCCTACCCGATATCGGCCAGATATTCCGTATTGGCTAGAAAACATCATACTCAAAGCGATTGCACATGACGCAAAGCTGAGATTTGAAACCGCTGAAGAAATGTTATTAGCACTTGAGCATGGTGAGTTAAAACCAATTCTAGCGCCTGCACGTACACCGTTAATTGCCCGTGCCCGATTGGTTAAATGGCAATGGATAGCGATTTTTTCGTTCATTTTGAATATTTTGTTAATTTATTTACTAGTGGTTTCTTGAAAATAATGAGTCGTTTTGTAAGTTTGAATTAAAGGTTAACTATATGAGTAATTGGGTAAAAGTAGCACCGCTAGCAGATATTCCTCAATTAGGCGCACGCGTCGTACGCACTAAGGATATTGAAGTAGGCGTGTTTCGTTTAGAAGATGATCGCATCTTCGCGATTAACAACAAATGTCCACACAAAGGCGGGCCGTTATCCGAAGGTATCGTCTATGGCGACAAAATTGCCTGCCCAATGCATAGCTGGAAAATCAGTTTGGTCGATGGCAAAGCTGAAGAGCCGGATGTCGGTCAAACCGCCTGCTTTAATACCAAAGTTGAAGATGGCGTTGTATATTTAGAACTTAAAGCCTAACAATCTAAGACAAGAAATTGAAAAATTAAATCAAAGATTAATCTAAAGATAACACTAAAGTGATCAAAGAAACAAAATCTACCTGCTGTTACTGTGGTGTTGGCTGCGGCGTCATCATATCCAGCGAAAACGACAAAATTACTGGCGTGAAAGGTGATCCAACTCACCCTGCCAATTTTGGCCGTTTATGCACTAAAGGTTCAACATTACACCTCACAGCAAAGCTGGATAACCGCTTACTCTACCCTGAGTTACGGACCAGTCGCGATGCCCCTAGAATCCGTGCCACATGGGATGAGTCACTCGATTTTGTCGTTGAAAAATTTGCTAACACCATAGAAACACACGGGCCAGATTCCGTGGCTTTTTATATTTCCGGGCAATTACTCACTGAAGATTATTATGTGTTTAACAAACTTGCCAAAGGTTTGATTGGCACAAATAATGTTGATACGAACTCACGGCTTTGCATGAGCTCAGCCGTGGCTGGCTATAAAGCCACATTAGGCGCAGACGCACCCCCTGCTTGCTACGACGATATTGATCATACTGATTGTTTGTTTATTGCAGGCTCAAATACGGCTTTTGCACACCCGATTATCTATCGCCGCATTGAAGATGCTAAAGCTAAAAATCCCAACTTAAAAATCATCGTAGTCGACCCACGTCGCACTGATACTGCCCAAGCGGCCGATTTACATTTGGCGATTTTACCGGGTACAGACGTTGCATTATTTAATGGCATGCTGCATGTCATGTTGTGGGAAGGCTTGCTGGATATGGCCTACATCAACGCCCACACCAATGGCTTTGATGCACTTAAAGATACCGTGCGTGAATACACGCCCAAAATGGTGTCTGATATTTGCGGTATTAAAGAAGCCGATATCATTACCGCCGCTAAATGGTTTGGCAAAGGTCCTAGCCTTTCTATGTATTGCATGGGCTTAAATCAATCCATTCACGGCACGGATAAAAATTCAGCACTGATTAACTTACATTTAGCCACCGGGCAAATTGGCAAATTAGGCGCGGGGCCGTTTTCACTCACAGGTCAGCCAAATGCGATGGGCGGCCGTGAAGTAGGCGGCATGGCTAACCTGTTATCTGGCCACCGTGATCTAGCCAATGCTGATCATCGCGCAGAAGTGGCGAGTCTTTGGGGCATAGAAAGCGTGCCCGTAGCACCTGGTAAAACAGCGATTGAAATGTTTGATGCCGTTAAAGAGGGCAGCATTAAAGCCATCTGGATTGCCTGCACAAATCCTGCGCACTCCATGCCAGATTTAAATAATGTGATAGTAGCCTTAAACAACGCTGAATTAGTCGTCGTGCAAGATGCATTTAGTAATACCGACACCAACCAATACGCTGATGTGTTATTGCCAGCCAGCACATGGGGCGAAAAAGAAGGCTCAGTCACAAACTCAGAACGACGTATCACCCGCGTTAACCCGGCAGTGCAGCCGCCAGCTGAAGCACGCCATGACTGGGCGATTATGGTGGATTTTGCACAGCGTTTAGAAAAACGACTAGCCAAAAACTCCAAACTGTTTCCTTATACGAATACTGAAGATATTTTTAACGAGCACCGCGAAACCACGCGTGGTCGTGATTTAGACATTACCGGTCTAAGTTATGCCCTACTCAATGAACAAGGCCCGCAACAATGGCCATTTATTGAGGGAGATACCACTGGCAAAGCACGTCTATATGCCGATGGCATTTTCCAAAAACCAGACGGTAAAGCGCAATTTATTAACGCTACGTATCAAAGCACCGCAGATAAAACTGATGCACGCCATCCACTGCATTTGCTCACAGGCCGCCTGCGTGACCAGTGGCATGGGATGAGCCGCACAGGTACAGTTGCGCAATTGTTTAACCATGCTGAAGAACCTGTCATCCATCTCAATGCCGATGACATGACGCGCCGTTTGATTAAAAATGGTGATCTTGTAAAAGTCAGTAACAAGCGCGGTAGCTTGGTACTAGCTGCGCAAACTTCTGATGAAGTACAGCCTTCGCAAACATTTATCGCCATGCATTGGGGTAGCCAGTTTATGCATGGCTTAGGTGTTAATACGCTGATGCCACCGGCATTTGATAAAACCTCTAAACAGCCAGAGCTCAAACATACCGCAGTTAAAATCGAGAAGTTGGATTTACCGTGGCGTATGACAGTCATGCGCACTATTCAAGATTTAGAAACCTTACAAAAAGTACGTGGTTTATTAGCCAATTTTGAATACGCCAGTTGCGGTTTATTTGGCCGTGGCACAGCGCAACATGTGGGCATGCTGATTTTACGTGCGGCCCACGCACAGGCGCCAGAAGCCTCGCTGACAAATGAGATTGACGCCATGCTCGGCATGACAGACGACATGCCTTTGCTCAATTACAACGATGCAAAACGCGGCATCAGCAAACGTATTTTGGTTGAAAGCAACCCAATTAATAACACGCCAGAAGTCACTGGTGTACGCTTGGTAGGTGAAACGCTTGCCGCAGATTGGCTAAAAGATGTGATGGCCTCAGGCGAATTTAGTCCTGAATTGCGCCGTTGGGCATTAGCGCCACTCATTGCACCACCAGCAGGTCAGCGCAGCCGCGGTAAAATCATCTGTAATTGTTTAGATGTAGCTGAAAATGACATTATCGACACCATACAACTGGGTGCAGATTTGATTACACTACAAAACAAACTAAAATGCGGTACAGAATGTGGCTCTTGTGTGCCTGAACTGAGGCGACTAGTACATATGCACGCTAAAAGTTAAGGAACGCCACATTCCACGGATTGATTTAAGCAGAAATCACTAGATTAAAAAGGTCTAATTTACATTGATTTACTATTTTAGCGGCTAATAAACGCTAGCTTTGGAGCATCTTGTTTTAGACGCTACAGGGTAACTTTTTGCCAATACTAGGATGTTTCAGTTTGGCCAGACTAATACTATTTAGGTAGCAATTCCCATCTAACTGCTGAAACAATCTCCCAATCACCCGCTTCATTCGGACGCCGCCATCTAGGCGTATACATCATCTTGATATGTTCTAGCGCAGCGTCAAAATGATCGAATGTTATTTCTTTACCATCCTCTCCAACCGTATAGGTGCCAGATTTAGGGCAACGTAATGATGGGTTAAAGCAAGAGCCATCGGCAGCGAATGGAACGAGGATTTTGCTCTTTGGGGAATTCATACGGAAATCTTCTCCTATTTTGTACTGCTTGTGTCATGTGTTGAGTCTAATCTAGTGGGCGGGCTAGTCATCAACACTGTACTGTCATTTGACAGCTAAATAAACTTTGAAATCAGAACAACCACCATCCTAGCCAAAGCGCCGACACTTGCAACACCAAGCCTGGAATCACTTGGCGCGAAAATGCTTTGCCGCCGCTGACTATCGCTGCGATTGCTTTTGAAGTTGCGTTGAATGAAAAAGCGACCAAAATTGGAATCACAGCACTCTCTGCGCTTATTTTTCCAGCAGCGCCTAATGAGGCAACCGCAATTGTTGGGGCATGAACATCGGCCAATCCTGCGATACCAGAGGCAAAAACAAGCCCAGCCTGACCAAACCAAGCTTTTAACGCTGCAGATGCCACCAGCACGACAGCAATCACCGCAGCCAAAATCAGTGCTGTTTTTACGCTAAATGATCGGCTAGGCTTACTCATATCTGCCCCATTTTGATGGAAAGAGCTTAATGTCACCACTAAGCCATAAATTGCTGCAGAAACGCCAGCAAAAATAAGTGGCGCCGCAAGTACATGCAAAGTAGGTGGGTGAATGGCCGCTAATAACAACCCTAGCTGTAAAACAGTAGCAAGGCTAGATAACACAGCACCCGCCACCGCCGAACCTATGAGTGCGGGTGTTTCACGAGCGCGTTCTCCCATCGCCCCGATGGTAGCGATACTAGAAATAAAGCCTGAAACTAGACCAACAAGTGGTAAACCGATTCGCCCGCCAAGCCAACGTAATGCGAGGTGGCCAAGCGCACTAATCAGCATCACCAGAATAACGATCAGCCAAAGATTTCGAGGGTTAATCGCGTCAAAAGGTCCGATAAGCTCATTCGGCACCAATGGCAACACAATGAGCGTTGCAGCCGCAAGAATCAGAAAATCAATCATTTCCTCTTTGGTAATCGCACCGCGTACAAAGCCGTGAATAGGCTCTTTAGCGGCGAGAAGTATCGCTGCACTTACCGAAAGACTAGCCGCCAGTGAGGCTGCACTCATTGCCAAGCCACCTAAAATCACAGTGAATATCAGGGTG
>CAINWC010000430.1 GCA_903854305.1 uncultured Pseudomonadota bacterium
CAGTCGCAGGGCAAGGGTCATGTAGATATGATCAGAGATGGAAAACAAGATGAGGTGCCGTAAAAAACTAGCGTTTAATAGTCTTAGTGTGAAGAAATACGGCTATTAGTTAATCGATTATTTTCATCGAAATAAATAAGTAAGCCGTGGTAAACATGCATACATTTACCTAAGTCATACTCAACGCTATGCGCATCCTCATAGCTAGGGCGACCTAAAAGCACCGCGACAGCGTCTCTTGGTGAACCTATTGCAAGAATATGTTGCTGTAAGTCATATGCCATATCGCCACGTTTACATTCAGTTTGAATAGCAGGTGCAGCTTGCATCCACTTTACCTGATCAAACTTATCACTGCCAAAAGCGATACGATCTTTCATACTCCACCAAGTAAAAAAAACGACCGTTAACACTACGGTAAATGCTGCCAGCGCAATAGATAACCAGTTAATCAATTTCATGAATATTCCCTTTAGATACCAAACTCAATACTAATTAAATAGTTACTCAGTATCGATCGTGCGTTCTTCAACATAAGCATAGTTTATAAATCACGAATGACATCGCTAAAATCGTCCACATCCGAAAAACTGCGATACACCGATGCAAAGCGAATATAAGCGACTTTATCCATAAGTTTGAGTTCATGCATCACACTCTCGCCCAGTTCTCTGGCTGGAATCTCGCGCTCGCCTAAACTCAGTAACTTTTGCGAAATTCTATCCAATGCGCGATCCACATATTCCGTAGGCACAGGCCGCTTATGCAAAGCACGCGAAAAAGATAATCGTAGCTTTTCACGATTAAACTCCTCACGTGTGCCATTGGTTTTAACCACTTGAGGCATATGCAACTCGGCTGTTTCATAAGTAGTAAAGCGTTTATCACAACCACCACATTTGCGGCGACGGCGAATTGAATCGCCCTCATCATTGACTCTAGAGTCAATGACTTGCGTATCGTCAGCACCGCAAAAAGGACACTTCATTGCTTAACCTTGATACACCGGAAATCTTGCCGTTAACGCATGTACTTTAGCTTTAGTCGCCGCAATCACCGCCTCATCTGTTGGATTATCCAACACGTCGGCAATTAGATTAGCCACTAGGCGCGCTTCATCTTCTTTAAAGCCACGTGTAGTAATGGCTGGTGCACCGATACGAATACCAGACGTCACAAATGGACTTTCCGGATCATTAGGAATCGAGTTTTTATTCACAGTAATATGTGCCAAACCAAGGGCAGCATCTGCCGCCTTGCCGGTTAAACCTTTTGGTCGTAAATCCACCAAGAACATGTGTGATTCTGTACGGCCTGAAATAATACGTAAGCCACGTGCAGTCAGCGCTTCAGCCATGGCTTGTGCGTTTTTAATCACTTGTGCCTGATAAGTTTTAAATTCAGGTTGAGCTGCTTCTAAAAATGCAGTGGCTTTTGCAGCAATCACATGCATCAACGGACCACCTTGCAAGCTTGGGAACACGCTTGAATTCAATGATTTTTCGAATTCAGCTCTGGCTAAAATAATGCCGCCACGTGGACCACGTAATGTTTTGTGCGTCGTTGATGTTACAAAATCAGCATGTGGCACTGGATTTGGATACACACCAGCGGCAATCAAACCCGAGTAATGCGCCATGTCTACCATGAAATAAGCACCTACTTTTTTAGCGATTTCACTCATTCGCGCCCAGTCAAAACGCAAGGCATAAGCGCTGGCACCGCCAATCAGCAGTTTTGGCTTACATTCAATGGCAATACGTTCCATTTCATCGTAATCGATTTCTTCTTTATCATTCAGGCCATAAGCCACGATGTTAAATAATTTGCCAGACAAATTAGCTGGTGAACCATGGGTTAAATGACCGCCATGACCAAGATTCATACCCATCACCGTATCGCCTGGTTTAAGGATAGAAAAATACACCGCTTGGTTGGCTTGCGAGCCAGAATGCGGCTGCACATTAGCATATTCAGCGCCATACAAAGCCTTTAAACGATCAATGGCTAATTGTTCAACTTGGTCTACAAACTCACAACCACCGTAGAAACGTTTACCTGGATAACCTTCAGCATATTTATTGGTAAGCTGAGAACCTTGCGCCTGCATCACCGCTGGGCTGGTGTAATTTTCAGAAGCAATCAATTCGATATGCTCATGCTGACGCACGACTTCCTGCTCTATCATGCCCCACAAAGCAGGGTCAGCTTGATTTAGGGTGTTAGCGTAGTTAAATGGGGCTGTAGACATGGTGTTTGGCTTTCCGTAAACGATTAGTAATTAATAACGGTTAGTAATTTTAGTGAATAAATCCTAGCGTATTTTACCACGCCCTTACAGTAAGATTAAAGCCTTGAAGTTTAAACTCAATTTATAGTCGTTCACATGCAGCCAAGCTATAATGAACATTATTGATATGACTGGGAATGACTATAATGAAATGGACAGACAGCTTAACCATCGCCGAAACACTCTACGACAAACACCCGGATATTGACCCGAAAACCATCCGCTTTACCGATCTAATGCAATGGGTACTTGATTTAGAAGGCTTTGACGACACACCAGAAAAATGTGGTGAAAAAATCTTAGAGGCCATACAGTTGGCTTGGATAGAAGAAGCCGAGTAATAAAGCAACACTGAAGTTAACATGTCTAGAAATACAATTTTCGTTGCAATCATATGGTTCGCGCTTGCCGGGCTGATTTTCTACTTGGTAGACAATATTCAACACCCGAATAAGATAGCGCGCTTGGGTGAAAATAGCACAGTAGTATTAAAGCGCGGCTTAGATGGTCATTACCGGGCAGAAGCGTTGATTAATGGTGAAACAGTCAACGTATTGGTAGATACGGGTGCTACCGGCGTGGCAATTTCGCAAAGGATTGCGGATAAGCTCAACCTAAGCAGCATCGATGCCGTACGCACCAATACTGCAAATGGTGACAGCATCGGTTATATGGTGCGCCTAAAATCATTAAAAATCGGTGGCGTTAACGCGCATGATGTTGCTGCGATGATTGCACCCGGCTTAGATGGCGATGTTTTACTTGGTATGTCTTTTTTAAGCCGCATGGATGTTCGACTGTTTAATGGTGAAATGACTATTAAACAAGTCGAGGAATGATTTTTTAGCGTTTGCTTAAGTAATCACTGTTGGCGTATCGCGCCCGGTTTTTTCTTTAAGCTGTGAAATTTTCAAGGCAATTTGTATCATTTCAGCTAGCGCCACTTGCGCATCCACACTCTGTTTTGCGCTATCCGGCTCAAACGCTTCTAAATAAATACGCAAAGTTGCGCCTTCTGTGCCAGAGCCTGAGAGCCTAAACACAATGCGCGAACCATCGACGAACAAAATGCGAACGCCTTGATTATTGCTGATAGAACCGTCTATTGAATCGTGATAACTAAAATCATCGCAAGTTTTAACGGTATACGAACCGAATGTTTGATTTGGCAAGCTTTCAAATTGCGCCTTGATGTGCGCCATCACAATATTAGCCGCTTCCGTCGGTATCGCCTCAAAGTCGTGACGTGAATACACATTGCGCCCATATTCTAGCCAATGCGATTTAAGAATTTGTTCAACGGATGCTTTAGTTTTTTCCGTATTTTTTTGTGCCAGCACATTTAACCAAAACAATACCGCCCAAAGCCCGTCTTTTTCACGCACATGATTTGAGCTCGTGCCAAAACTCTCTTCGCCACAAAGCGTCACTTTGCCGGCATCCATTAAGTTGCCAAAAAACTTCCAGCCTGTCGGGGTTTCGTAACAAGGGATATTTAATTTAGCGGCCACACGGTCAACCGCGCCACTGGTCGGCATAGACCGCGCAACACCGGCAATGCCCTTTGCATATGCCGGCACTAGCGTTGCATTTGCCGCCAGCACAGCCAAACTATCTGACGGGGTAACAAAAAAGTTTTTACCCAGAATCATATTCCGGTCGCCATCACCATCTGAGGCTGCACCGAAATCCGGCGCCTTGTCACCCGCAAACATGATTTTCACCAAGTCTTCAGCGTAAGTTAAATTAGGGTCTGGGTGACCGCCGCCAAAATCTTCGGATGGCACGCAATTCATCAAACTATGCGCTGGCGCACCGAGACGATTAATAAAAATCTCTTGTGCATAAGGGCCAGTCACAGCGTGCATGGCATCAAATTTTATTTGAAAACCACTCGCCAGTAAATTTTTAATGGCAGAAAAATCAAACAGCGATTGCATTAAATCCGCATAATCTTGTACGGCGTTAATCACTTGCACTGTGAATTTTCCGCCATTAAAACTGGTTTCACCTAATGTATCGACGTCAATTTCGGCTAAATCTGCAATTTTGTATGCTGTGATTACTTTACTTTTTGCAAACACTTCATCGGTGATTTTTTCAGGCGCAGGACCGCCGTTACTGATATTGTATTTAATGCCAAAATCGCCATCAACCCCGCCTTGGTTATGGCTTGCGGACAAGATCATGCCGCCAAATGTTTTATACTTTCGAATAATATGCGAAACGGCTGGTGTAGACAAAATACCAGCCTGCCCTACTATAACGCGGGCAAAACCGTTGGCCGCAGCCATTTGAATAATTGTTTGAATGGCATGGCGATTGTAATATCGGCCATCACCGCCCACCGCTAGAGTGGCGTCAGTTGGCATACCTTCTTTTTCAATTAAGGTATCAAAAATACTTTGCACAAAATTTTCTAAATAATGCGGATGCTGAAAAACTTTTACTTTTTTGCGTAGTCCAGAAGTTCCAGGTTTTTGATCGCCAAAGGCAGAGGTTTGAACCGTATTAATTTGCATATCATTCACTTAAAAGTATGGCTGAAATTGATTCTATTATAGCGAGCAATGATGACTTTTTTGGCACCTATCAAGGAAATTTATAAGTTTGATTGATAAAATAACTATCGATGAATGCAAATTGCTGCCAAAAACTAGCATTGAAGGATGCGCTTGATCCGCGGCTGTTATCGACTATCCTTAAACCTAATGACCCCGTTCCTGACTTGCATTGGCCTGCTCATCAGCAGCTCGAGCATTTGCACTAGCCTGCTCAGAAAGCTTTTGTGCCGCATCAATCTTTTCTGCCAATTGACGCAAACCATCATCCTTGTCTATATGATTAGCAAAATTTTCGGTCAACTTATCAACTCCCGCTGCTGTTGCTGCTGGTTCTGCAGCGGTACCGGTGATAAGTGCCTTCATTTCCAGATATTTCTGTGTAACAACATCCCAGTCTTTTTGGTTAACCTCTCCACTAACAGCCTCTTTAACAACCCCTTTGGTTTTTTCTAAGACATCTTCAATGGCCACTTGCACATCAATCTGAGCTTTTAACATAAATGGCACTAAGGCTTGTTGCATAGACATTCTATCTCCCGCCACCACCATCCCGCCTTCCACAAACTCAACGCAGTTATGTACCAAAAGATCATATCGCCCTGGGTGTTCAACCCTTTCAGCAATATAATCCTTCAGCTTTTGTGCAGTATCCTCAGAAATCTTTCTAGGTTTTGAAGCGATATATTCTGCATACTTAGCTTCGTCATTTTCATACGCAACATGACCCGGCCCTTCTATTACGTGATGTACCCCAGTGAAATCCGGAAAATTTATGCTATCTGAACTATATCCAGGGTAATAACCTGCGGCAAGTTTATTTCCTGCAGGCGACTCTATTTGTAAAATTGCATGACCAAAATCCCCATTAACAAAGTTGGGGTTAATAATCACTTGATAAGTCCACTCTGCGGGCTTATCTTTAGCGACATCACTCATATAAAACCCTCATAAATAACTCACCAAGACTACACTTTATTCAATATACCCTGATCATTGGCAAGACCAATGCAGTTGTACTGCCATGGTCAGACTCACTTAAAAACGATTGCTCATTACTTTCAACGCTTCATATCAAATAATAAAATTTCAGCGTCATCCGCATCACTCATTTGCGTAATGCGCAAAACATCGTCATCGATAACCTTCAAGGCATCGCCAGTTGAAAGATGCACACCATTGACTGATAGTGCTCCGTTTACCACATGCAAGTAAACGACTCGGCCTTGTTCAATTGAATAGCTAATGGTCTGCACTTTATCTAAAATTACTGCAAATAACAACGCATCTTGATGTATTTTTAGCGAGTCATGCCGTGCATCAGGTGATGCAATCAACCGAAATTGATTAGTTTTTGAGGCGCGATTAAAATGTTTTTCTTCGTAACTTGGTGTAAGTTGTTGCAAATTTGGCTGTATCCAAATTTGTAATAAATGTACAGGCTCGGTGCTTGAGTAGTTAAATTCACTATGCTGCACACCGGTGCCTGCACTCATGCGCTGTACATCACCGCTACGTAACACAGAGGTATTACCCATGCTGTCTTTATGTTCTAAAGCACCATCTAAAACATAGGTAATGATTTCCATGTTTTGGTGACCGTGCGTGCCAAAGCCTTTGCCGCCGTTCACCCTATCTTCATTAATGACTAATAGCGGCCCAAAACCCATGTGGTTTGCATCGTAATATTTCGCGAATGAAAAACTATGCCATGATTCTAGCCAGCCATGATCTGCGTGCCCCCTATCTGCACTTTTACGAATTTCTAACATATTGAACTCTTTTTAAATAAAAAAATGTTACCGCCTAAACATCGGTAGGCTTTAACTAGCGTGCTCAGTTTCGGCACGCTTGCTATTATTTGACGGTTTGCAGAATTACTGACAGTGAAAGTTTTGCCAGAATCAGCGCCTACCCATTGCCCGGCAAGCAATGTGCTAGCGTTTTTGAGTAGGGCTGTGTGTTTTAATTGAAGTGGCATTATTTTCGGCTTAAATTGTTTTTTTACGCTAATTTTTTAAACCCTAGAACACATGCTTTATTGTAGTTTTGTAAAAAAGTTTCTAGTTATTACTATCACTATAAGCTTGCGCTACCTCACGCTTACGTTTGCGTTCCAGATACGAGGTATAAAAGCTTGAAGCAATCACTGCAATCGTCACCACGATAATCGTGACGGTAGCCACGGCATTAATCGTTGGGTTTAGCCCTAATCTTGCGCGAGAAAATATCATCATTGGCATCGTAGAATATCCTGGACCTGATAAAAACGATGACAACACCACATCATCAAAAGATAAGGTGAACGTCAGTAAAAATGCTGACACTAGCGCTGGTATTAGCAATGGCAATGTGACTAATCTGAACACTTGAAAAGGCTGGCAACCTAAATCCATTGCCGCTTCGTCTAGCTTGTTATCCATTTCACGCAAACGAGAGGTGACTACCACAGTGGCATATGCCGTGCCTAACAAGGCATGGCCCAGCAAAATAGTAAATAAACCACGGTCAGGATAACCAAGCCAATGTTGCAATGAAACCAGCATTAACAACAATGATAAACCCACAATCACATCTGGCATCACTAACGGCATACTTGCCATCGATGACAAGAGTGTACGGCCGTTAAATCGTTTATAACGGTTTAATGCAAAAGCAGTAAAAGTGCCAAATAATACCGAGATAATGGCCGAAAAAAATGCTATTTTTAGCGATAACCACACCGCAGAAATCAAGTCACTGTCTTGCATCAGCGCCTTATACCACCTAAAACTAGCGTGACTCCATACCGTAACTAATGGCGAATCATTGAATGAAAATATCACCAGCGTAACGATCGGCATATACAAGAAAGCATAGACGGCAACCATCCAGCCTAGACTAAACCACTTGATCGTTTTTGGGCTCAGGGTCTGATTCATACCTTGACCGCCATTTGTTCAGATTGATATTTGTTATAGATTGCCATAGGTAACATAATCAACAAGATCATTACGACTGCCACAGCAGACGCCATCGGCCAATCATTATTGCTAAAAAACTCATCCCATAATACGCGACCTATCATCAGCGTATCTGGTCCACCAAGTAATTCAGGAATCACATATTCACCGACCGCCGGAATGAACACCAACATAGACCCCGCAACGATACCAGCCTTAGATAGCGGCACAGTAATCAACCAGAATACTTTAAATGGGCTAGCACCGAGATCTGCTGCGGCTTCTAAATAACGCATATCTAATTTAGATAAGTTTGCATACAGAGGTAATATCATAAATGGTAAGTATGAATACACCATGCCTATCATCAATGAAAATGGCGTGTTCATCATGGCGATTGGCTCGTGAATAACACCCAAACTCATCAATATATTATTAATCACACCGTTGTCCACCAATAAGGTTTTCCATGCGTAAATTCGCAGTAAAAACGATGTCCAAAACGGCAGCATAATCAGCATTAATAAGGTTGGCTGGATATGCTTGGGAGAACGTGCCATAAAATAGGCAAATGGGTAGCCAATCGCCATACAGATGACAGTAGTCATTACCGCATACTTGAGTGAGGAAATATAAGTCTGATAATAGAGCGCATCGGTTGCGACGAATATATAACTGGCAAAATTCAGCTTAACCGTAGGCCAGCCATGCGTCCAATCCATCATGCTGGACACAGAAGTAGATTCCATCTCCGACAAGCTGATCTTGAGCACAATCAGTAGCGGCACTAAAGCCAGCATCAATAACCAAACATAGGGTATGCCTATCACCAGATAGCGGCCCTTTATAAATTTACGCAAGGTGCTGGATACTTTATTCATGGCAGCTCCCTTTATTGCGTAAGCACAACCATCGCACGTTCGTTCCAGTATGCATAAGCCGTATCGCCCCACGTTAAACCGTAACTTAAGTCACGCGTATTATTGAGCGCTTGGGCCTTAATCACTTTGCCACTGGCCAATTTGAGATGGTAAGTAGTATGCGCGCCAAAATAGACAATTTCAGTCACCTCGCCCTCACACCAGTTATATGCGCTAGCAGGCTGATCTTTAGTGAGTAGTATCTTTTCTGGGCGTAAAGCAACGCCTACATTCATACCAGAATGACCACTGATTCCATGTCCCACATAATGCAGACAATCTGCACTGCGCACGGTCACATGATCAGCTTTGTCTTCGTCTATCACACCATCAAATATATTCACATTACCAATAAAATCTGCCACTTGGCGGCTATTTGGCATTTCATACACTTCATCTGGCGCGCCCACTTGCAAGAAATGGCCTTCGCTCATCACCGCAATACGTGATGCCATCGTCATGGCCTCTTCTTGATCATGGGTAACTAACACACAAGTCACCCCCACCTCTTCAATAATATTCGCCAGTTCTAGCTGAGTGGTTTCACGTAACTTTTTATCTAATGCCGCTAAAGGCTCATCAAGTAGTAAGAGTTTAGGGCGTTTTGCCAGACTACGCGCTAAAGCAACGCGTTGTTGCTGGCCGCCAGATAGTTGATGTGGTTTACGTTTAGCGTATTTAGCTAACTGTACTAAACCTAACATTTTTTCAACTTGTTCAGCAATTTGATCATTAGGTAAGCCATCACGACGTAAACCAAATGCAATATTATCCCAAACATTTAAATGTGGAAAAAGCGCATAAGACTGAAACATCATATTGATTGGACGCTTGTAAGGTGGCAGGTCAGTAATATCTTCCCCTGCCAGAAAAATCCTACCTTTAGTGGGTGTTTCAAACCCAGCCAGCATGCGTAACAATGTTGATTTTCCGCAACCTGAACCACCAAGCAGTGCAAAAATCTCACCCGAAGCTACGGTAAGCGACACATTATCAACGGCTTTAACTGCACCATCGAAAATTTTAGTCACACCTTCAACGCGTAATAAATCTTCACGCACTATATTAGCCTTTGATACCACGGCCATAATCACCCTTACTCCAAATAAAAATTTGAATCAGCAATCTGCTATTCAATCAAATTACAAGCCCGTTTTAAATCGGGTATACAAACGCGTCATGGTGCGACGTGTATTGCTATCTACCGCTTCTGGCGGTACCAAATTAGCAATATCAGCATCTGACAAAAAAATAGATTTATTATTTTTGAGCTCAGCATCTACATACGGCGTTGCAGCTTTATTGGGATTTGCATAGGTCACGGCATTAGTAATAGCGGCAACTACTTGAGGCCTCATTACATAATTAATGAATTTGTGTGCATTACCTGGATGCGGGGCATCAGCAGGAATCGCCATAGTATCCATAAATGTGATCCCTCCAGTCGTTGGTACAAGCGCAACTATATTTTGAGCCAGTTTATTTTCAATAGAGCGTTTACGTGCTAAGTTAAAGTCACCCGCCCAGCCAAATGCCACGCATACATTACCACTCGCCAAGTCATCAATTTGCCCGCCAGAGTTAAACTTTTTAATATCTGGGCGCACCTTTTTCAACATCTCAAAGGCTGCGTTATAATCGGCCAGGTCTCGGCTATAAGCGGGTTTACCTAAATAATGTAAAGCCGCGGAGAAAACATCTGTTGCTGTATCAAGATAAGTAATTCCGCAAGATTTTAACTTGGTGGTGTATTTAGGGTTAAATACCAACTCCCATGCGTTATCTGGCATAGGTGTAGTACCTAACGCTTTTTTTACTTTATCTACATTAATACCCACAGTATTGTAGCTCCACATCCAATCGACTAAGTAGGCGTTACCTGGGTCAATTTTAGCCATTTGTGCCAAAATTCCCGTATCTAAATTAGCCCAATTTGTAAGTTGCTTTTTATCCAGCTTTTGAAATAATCCACCATCAATTTGTAACTTCGCCCAGTTTGATGATGGCACAACAATATCGTAACCCGTTTTTCTAGCGACTAGCTTGGCATGCAATATCTCGTTCGTGTCAAAAACATCATAACGTACTTTAATCCCAGTCTCTTTTTCAAAGTTTGCCAGTGTGTATGGCGCAATGTAGTCGGACCAATTATAGATATTGAGTACTTTTTCTTCCTCTTTAGCCTCACTGGCCGATACCAGCCCTACACCAATAGCAAAGCCAAGTAATGCACCTAAAACACGTTGGTTCAATAATGAATGCATTAACATTCTCTCAAATTCAAATAAAAAGTTAGCCGCTAAAAATTATTCAATGTTAGCCAAAAAAATAGCCAGTCCAATGCCTCATTAAATCATAAAAATTCTTCGACCATTGAGATCTATGAAAGCGTATAAAATATGCAGCTAACCTAGCGCTAAAATAGTGTTATCACACGTATTGCTGTGAGTATAGGAAGCACAATTATCATCATTTACTTAAAGAAACAATCGCTTCAATTTCCAGCAACACATCACGTGGTAATTTAGCAACTTGTACGGTTGAGCGTGCTGGCGTATGGCTACCAAACGCTTCAGCATAAACACCATTCATCGCAACAAAATCATCCAAATTTTTTAAAAATACTGTAGTTTTAACTACTTTAGATAAATCTGCGCCTGCGGCTTCAACTACCGCTTTTAAATTAGCCAATACTTGCGTTGTTTGCACAATAATGTCGCCATCATTCAGTGTGCCATCGGCACGGAGCGGAATCTGACCGGAGGTGAATAACAAGTCACCAATGACCATCGCTTGTGAATATGGACCAATAGCGGCAGGAGCGTTAGATGTTTGAATCACGTGCATGTTAAACCCTTTATTATTTAAGAAAATGATGATATAAAATTGTGTAGTTAGGTAGATTTTTTAGCGATAAACTTTACCATTTCATATGAATGTCTCTACAGATTACTTGAGATTACTTGTGTCCGAATACTGAAATTGTACCCGCTTAACATTACAAAACAATTCATACGCAATGGTACCAGCACTCTCGGCAACCGCATTCGCAGACACTTGATCTCCCCAAAACTCTACTTGGCTGCCAATAGCTGCCGCTGGTAAATCGGTTAAATCTACAAACAACATATCCATAGATACACGTCCAATCAAGCGCGTCATCTTTCCATCTACGGCAATAGGAGTGCCTGTAGTGGCTGACCTTGGATAACCATCCGCATAACCGCAAGCAACCACGCCCACTGTGGTGTCACGTTCAGCGGTAAATATGCTACCATAGCCAATTGACGCTCCTTTGGCGATTTTACGGATGGAAATAATGCGTGACGTTAGCTGCATCACGGGCCGCAATGCGTTTTTTGCCTCGGCTTTGGTTAAATCGACTTTGATTAAATGGGCTTGGTTAACATTCAGCGGGCTTGTGCCATAGAGCATGATGCCAGGTCGTGACCAATCGCTTGCTGCTTGCTGCCAACCTAAAATAGCCGCCGAGTTTGCTAGACTCACTTCAGAATCTAATCCAACTGTAGCACTTTTAAAAACTGCCATTTGCTGCTGCGTATGATGCGAATTGAGATTATCAGCATCGGAAAAATGACTCATCAGTACAATTTTTGCGATATTTTCATGTGCAGATAAGCGCGCATAAACCGTTGCATATTCAGCTGGCGACAACCCCACCCGATGCATGCCGCTATCCATTTTAAGCCACACTTGTACTGGTTTTTCCAGTTTAGTCATCAGCAATATTTCTATCTGCCAAACATGGTGAATAACAATCCATAAGTTTTTTGCCACGATCAGTGGCAATTCGGCCGCCTCAAAAAAACCTTCTAGCAAGAGTATCGGCGCGTTGATACCGGCCTCACGTAATTGCAACGCTTCTTCTATCGCGGCAACGGCAAAACCATCCGCCTCTTTTTCAATCGCTTTTGCACATTGCACCGCGCCATGGCCATAAGCGTTGGCCTTAATGACAGCCAAGGCTTTACCGCCATGTGATTGCTTGGCTACTTGATAATTATGCCGAAACGCATCAAGGCGAATATGAGCAATTGCAGGACGTGACATAGTTTTGGCACCAATGATATTTTTATAATGATGGCTTATGCGCTAAATGTGCGTAATCTTAAGTAGTACGTTTAAGACAATGGCTATTCAACAAACCGCTATTGTAACGACTCAAATCTAAATCGTCACTTTGGATTGCAGTTTGGCCGATTACAGTTTGCTGGATTGCAGACTGATGATTCGCAACCAAGTCTGCCAACAACTGGCCTGAGCCGCAAGCCATTGTCCAGCCTAATGTACCATGGCCAGTATTGAGCCATAAGTTATCGTGTTGCGGGCTGTTGGATGCACGACCGATAATCGGCGTACCATCTGGCGTCATTGGGCGTAAGCCGCTCCAAAGTGTTGCATTGGGTAAATCACCCGCATTGGGAAATAAATCGTTTGTAATCATCTCCAGCGTTTTGCGGCGGCGTGGGTTTAGACTTAAATCAAAACCAGATAACTCAGCCATACCTCCAACTCGAATGCGATGATCAAAGCGGGTAATCGCCACTTTATAGGTTTCATCCATCACGGTAGAGATTGGCGAAGCCTCTGCGTTGATCACAGGCACCGTAAGCGAGTAACCTTTTACTGGATACACGGGAAGATCAACCCCCAACGCTTGCATGAGCTTGCGCGAGTAACTTCCTAATGCCACCACATACTGATCAGCTTGCAGTGTTTCCTGACCATCATCTGATGTAATTTCAACGCCGCTTAACTTGCCATTTGGTTTGCCATTGGCGGTGATGAGGCGATTAATCGTCACATTTTGGCGAAATTTTACACCGAGCATTTGTGCCTCTTCGGCTAAGTGCGTAGTGAATAACTGGCAATCGCCTGTTTCATCACCCGGTAAGCGCAAACCGCCCATGAGTTTTTGTTTAACCAGTGCCAAAGCCGGTTCTGCACATACGCAACCGTCACGGTCTAATATTTCAAAAGGCACGCCGCAACGGCTCAGTACCGTAATGTCCTTGGCTGCCGCATCTAACTGACGCTGTGTACGAAACACTTGTAGCGTGCCCTGCGTCCTAGCTTCGTATTGAATACCAGTTTCAGCCCTTAACTCTCGCAGGCAATCACGGCTGTACTCAGCTAAACGCACCATGCGCTCTTTGTTGATGTGATAGCTTTTAACATTGCAGTTAAGCAACAACCTCGCGGTCCATTGCAACTGCCATAACGTCCAATCCGGCCGAACAGAAAGTGGTGAATTACGCTGAAAAATCCATTTTATGGCCTTGTGCGGTATGCCTGGCGCAGCCCATGGCGCTGAATAACCGGGTGAGATTTGCCCGGCATTGGCAAAACTAGTCTCCATCGCTGGCGCTGACTGACGATCGATTACCGTGACATCAAACCCTTTTTTAGCCAAATAATAGGCGCTCGTTACGCCCACTACGCCAGCCCCTAATATCAGCACACGCATCACAACTCCCCATTAATCATTTTATAGGTGATGAATGGTGATACAACTTACGCCACTCAAAACAACACTTGATTAGATTATTTTTTGAATAATAGCGCCTTTAACATATTCTAAAGTTGTTCCTGCAGGCTTGGAGAATCTGTCGGCGCAACAACGATAGGCGCAGTGTAGGTGATTTCTATTCTCGGGATATTTTAGCAGGTCAAAAAATCATAGTTATTGTAAGTAAAAGCACTTGGCTTAACCCTTTAGAACAGCCTGACTATTTATGTTTGCCGATTTGGTTGCCAATAACACCATCCACTGCGGCACCACCAGCAAAGAGACAAAACTTAAACAAATCCGACAAATTATTGAGTAACAAAGTTCAGAACAGCCTATATCCGTTAATAGGAATACAAATCAAAAAAACATTCACTAAGCATCACTTGCAGCTTGGCATATCGCCACAAACTCATCGGTATTTAGTGAGGCGCCGCCTACTAATCCACCATCAATATCCGGCATGGAAAACAGTTCGGCGGCATTGTCTGCTTTTACGCTGCCGCCATATAAGATGCGAATATTTTCTGCTATTTCAGCATCTAACATTTCAATGTGTCCGCGCAAAAAGCTTAAAATATTTTGCGCATGTTCTGGTGTTGCCGCTTTACCTGTACCAATAGCCCATATAGGCTCATAAGCTAGCACACCATTAGCCAACCCTTTTACACCAATCTCTTTAATCACTGCATTGAGTTGACGAATGGTGACAACGTCTGTGATGCCGTCTTCATATTCAGCTAAAGTTTCACCAATACATAAAATGGGTTTCAAGCCGGCTTTAGTGGCCACTTCAAAACGTTCGCCAATGGAGTGATCAGTATCATGTCCACGCTGGCGGCGCTCAGAATGGCCAATAATGACATATTCACAGCCAAATTCGGTGAGCATGCCTGGCGAAACAGAGCCTGTGTAAGCGCCAGATTCAAAGCGACTCATGTTTTGACCACCCCATGCAATTGGGCTACCTTTTAATATCGCTTCAGCCTGAAACAAATACGGATGTGGCACACACACTACGTAGTCTGCATTTTTATAATCACGCGTACCTGCAAGCAATCCCTCCAAAAAAGCTTTATTGCTTGGCAAGGAGCCATTCATCTTGCGGTTAGCGACCACCAGCTTACGTCTCATTACACATCCTTTTGGTTAATAGCGATACTTTAGCGTGAAAATAAGAACACATTAAGGATTCAACTACTTTCATTCAAAAAGTGGTGGCTTATTCACCATCGTTTTCTCGGTTAGTTTTTTTTGCATCATACCAAGCGCGCCGCTGACTTGCATTTAAAAATGTCCAAGCGACTACACGGCTTTTCTTTTGGCCTTGTGCCATGTCTATAGTTTTCACTTGTAGCGCGTTAACATTTTTTAATGCACGATATACACTAGGTAAACTGGTGGCTTTAGAAATTAAGGTGCTGAACCATAAACATTGCGTCGCAATCTGTTTACTCTCATTCACCATCTGGTTTACAAAGGCTTCCTCGCCACCAGCACAATATAACTCAGCCGCTTGCCCGCCAAAGTTCAATACTGCTTCTTTGTTGGGCGCGCTATCCTTACCCAAATTCTGCCATTTCCTCTGGGTACCAGCGCGTGCTTCGTGCATAGAAGCGTGAAAAGGTGGGTTACACATGGTGAGATCAAACCGCTCATCTTCGCCTAAAATACCTTTAAAAATAGCATTAGGCGAGGTTTGTAGTCGCAACTCGACTGCCGTCAATAAGTCACTATTAGCCGCTAAAACATGCTGCGCATTTTTAAGTGCAACGGGGTCAATATCAACCCCGACAAAGCGCCAGCCATATTCACTGTGGCCAATCAGCGGATAAATCGCGTTAGCACCCACACCAATATCCAGCACACTAACAGAGTCACCCTGCGGAATAACACCGCTGTTACTGCTTGCTAATAAATCTGCAAGATAATGTAAATAATCTGCCCGTCCGGGAATCGGTGGACAAAGGTATTGCGTGGGAATATCCCACTCTGAAATATGGTAGAAATACTTAAGCAATGCGCCATTAAGCGCCTTAACCGCTTGCGGGTTGGCAAAGTCGATAGAAGCCTCACGATAAGCATTTAATTTAACGAAGCTTGCCAGTGCTGGGCTTGCCTGCATGAGCTGGTCAAAATCATACCGACCTCTATGCTTGTTGCGTGGGTGTAGCCCTGTTTTTTCAGAAGGCGGGGGATTTTTAAGTGGTAAAACCATCACGTTTAATCATAGAATAATAGCTTGTAGCATAACATAATCGCAAAGCTTGCTAAGCACGTCATTCAATGCCGGAATTAACCGTATAATTCAGCTTTGTTCAATATAGTAATTTGTTTTGAGTAGGTTTAGTATCAACCTAACATTAGGTTAATTTAATCGTGCAATTGTAAACTTTGAAAGTAGATAAAATGGAAGATCAAGCATTTATAGGGCGTCAGCCCATTATGGATGTAAAACAGCAAATTATTGGTTACGAGCTGTTTTTTAGACACAGTGCCGATGCTGAAAGCGCGGTATTTGAAGATGAATTCAAAGCTTACTCCAGCGTGCTAATGAACACTATTGGCGGCATGGATATGCAGTGGCTATTGGGCGACAAATTGGCCTTCATCAACGTAAATGAAGCGATGTTAACGAGCGAGTTTCTTGAACTTATGCCACCTAAACGCACCGTACTTGAAATATTACGTAGCGTTACACCAAGTGCAGAAGTTGTCGCGCGCTGCCAAGAGCTACGCAGCTTAGGCTTTATGATTACGCTAGACAACCCCCATTTAACGCCTGATTCCAACGCATTATTACAATGCGCCGATTACATTAAAATTGACATTCAAAGCATAGACTTGGTTGAGGTGGCGAATGTTTTCAATCGACTTAATGTTCCGCCAGTTAAATTGATTGCTGAAAAAGTTGAAACAGACAAGCAGTTTGAAGAATGCAAAAAAATTGGCTTTAGACTATTTCAAGGGTTTCATTTTGCCCGCCCAGAGACATTTACCGCAAAAGTTATTAATGCTTCATTTGATAGTGTATTAAATATACTGAATATCGTCAGCCAAGATTCTGAAAACAAAGAAATCGAAGCAGGTTTCAAGCGTGACGCTGCGCTATCATTCAAGCTGTTGCGCTACATTAACTCGGTAGGATTTGGGCTCTCGTGCGAGATTCAATCAATTAATCATGCGCTGACGATCTTAGGCAGAAAGCAGCTTTACCGTTGGCTTACTTTGTTAATGGTAACCGCTGGTGAAAACTCTACACCACCTGCACTGATGAAAACATCCATCACACGTGGCCGCTTAACTGAGTTATTAGGCGAAAGTTATTTTGAAAAACATGATCGAGATAACTTGTTTATTGTCGGCGTTTTTTCATTATTAGATGCCATTCTAAAAATGCCAATGGAACAAGTACTTGAAAAAATCCAATTACCCGAAACAGTTACCGAAGCATTGCTCACACGTGAAGGAATCTACGGCCCGTTCTTACAGCTAACTGAAGCTTGTGAAGATGCTAACAGCGAAAAAATTCTTGAACTGGCAAACTTATTGCAATTTGATGCAAACAAAGTCAACGAGTGCCATATTTCAGCGTTAGCGTGGGTAGAAACGCTGGGGATTTAATAGAAGGATAGCTTGAGAGCTACACACAAAGCAATTTTCACCATTAAAACTCACGACTCTGTCATCCCCGCGCAAGCGAGAATGACGGAGTTTAGATGCTTTTATCTAATAGTGCGTTTATTTAGCACCGTTTAAAAGCGCCATTTCCAAACGCTCTAGGTTGTAAGTGTAGCGATTAATCAAACCCTCGTTGCCACGTGACGGTTCAACAAACTGAAATCCAATCCGATTCTTGATAGAACCATCTTTCATAGTGATTGGCATCATGTTTCGTACTTGCAACGTCAAACTGGTATCCCCCACATCAGGAAAGCTAATTTTGCATTTATCAAATCTAGCGCCTATGACAAATGCTGGGTCTAATGGATTAGGTGTAATTGCTGCAATACCGCCCAAACTAACATCAGCAAGCGTGAGTTCCAATATTTTATCTTCATCAGCATTTGTCTTATCAACAACAGGAATTTGGCAAGGCACTGGGTTGATTATTGGCGTAGCAAGCCGAAAATACTCTCTGCGCTGTAATCGCATGAGATTTTTCGGCAAAGCAATCTTAATCGCCTTGCCATCTTTTAGCGTTGCCAGAGAAAGTTGAGTGCTTGTCCATTTAATTCTAATACCATCATCTTTAGAAAAAACGACATGATGACTAGCCATCAACCTAGTGTTAAAGGCCTCATCAAGTCCGATATCAAGATGCACAGCATGATTATTCGCGTCAACTGCAATAATAGTCGTGAGACATTCATCCACGCCATGATTGAATGAAACTTTAAGCATCGATTTCTTTTTCGATAGATCAGTTAAAATCTGAGTGATTTCTTTGAGGTTCTGAACAATGTATTGTTCTTCCTCAGGTAAGTGTATAACGTGTTCCATAACTTCCTATCGCGATTTATCTGCAATCATTACCAATTTTACATCACTTTAATACCATCAACACCATCACCATCACCCCACTTTGCAGTACGCGACACCACTGCTGCACAAGCATTTCCCACATACCAAGGACATGACCAGCGACCAATTGTATAAATTCGTCAATAGGGTCGAGCCAGGTGAGGATCGATTGATTGCTGTTAGCTCGTTTGCTTGGCAATTTTTTTGGTTATATTTAGCATCCCTCTACCCTATTAATGTGTCACAAATCATCATCGTCCTCATCGTCTTCATCCATCGTTATCTTATCATCGGTATATATC
>CAINWC010000431.1 GCA_903854305.1 uncultured Pseudomonadota bacterium
AGCATCATCGTCATCGCAGCCATGCCGCAGGAGCGCATCGCTTCGTCGCGTTGCGCTGCTTCGTTATTTTCATAATAATGACCAATAGCGGGCACTAAAATATCCGCCACGGCTTGTGGCGCATCTTTCCAATAGCGCTCTGGCTGTTTTGCCCAAGCTTTTAGGTCGGCAGTCAGTACAATCAGCAAAGAAGCTTCTTCAACCTGTGCCTGATTCCAGCTTACCGCGCGAATTTGGTGGCGCAATACAGGATCTGTCACCACTACAAACCGCCAGTTTTGAATATTAAAGGCGGTAGGGGAGAGCATGGTGAGTTGCATCAAAGCATCAATTTCTGCCTGTGGAATCTTATAGTGCGGGTCATAACTTTTAACTGAACGACGGGTTTCAATGGCTTCTTTTACTTGCATATGTTCCTAATAGCTAATCTTAGTAATTTCTAACGTGATGTTGCCAGCAGGGCGAGACCATACCACAGTATCACCTACTTTTTGCCTGATCAGTGCTTTTGCGATGGGCGAAGACCAACTCACTTTATTGAGTTTAATGTCAGCTTCATCATCCCCCACAATGGTAAATACATGGGGTTCACCAGCCTCATCTTCAACCGTGACGGTGGCACCAAATAAAACAATTTCATCGCTTGTGGGTAAGGCACTCAATATCGCAGACTTTAGCCGCGCCGACAAATAACGTAAATCGCGTTCTACAACAGCCAGTTTTTGCATAGCCACTTGGTCATCTTTTTGATTCAAGAGGCTTAAACGCTCAGCTGATAATACATTCGCATTTTGTTCTAGTTGTTGCAGACCAGTAGTTGTCACGTAGTTTGGAAGGGCGCTTATCGGGCGTTCTGGTAAGTCCGTTCCTGCGAGTTCTAAGTCATCTTCTTTAACGAAACCGCGGCTCATATTAATTGACTGATTAGATGAATGAGCCGCAAACTTGTGACTATTCCCACTCAATCGTCGCAGGTGGTTTGCCCGAAATGTCATACACCACACGGTTAATGCCGCGTACTTCATTGATAATTCTGTTCGATACTTTACCGAGTAAGTCATACGGTAATTCAGCCCAGTGCGCGGTCATAAAGTCGCTTGTGACTACAGCACGTAAAGCCACCACGTAATCATAAGTACGGCCATCGCCCATGACACCAACGGATTTCACAGGAAGGAATACGGTAAACGCTTGTGAGGTTTTGGCATACCAACCACTGGCATGAAGTTCTTCAATAAAAATAGCATCGGCACGGCGTAGTAAATCTGCAAACTCTTTTTTAACTTCACCTAAAATTCGCACACCTAAGCCCGGTCCTGGGAACGGGTGGCGATACACCATATCGTGCGGTAAACCAAGTGCAACTCCAAGTTCGCGCACTTCGTCTTTAAACAACTCACGCAAAGGTTCTAATAATTTTAATTTAAGTGTATCTGGCAATCCGCCTACATTGTGGTGGCTTTTAATGTTGTGTGCATTCTTGGTTTTAGCGCCAGCAGATTCAATCACATCTGGATAAATCGTACCCTGTGCTAACCATTTGGCTTGCGGCAGTTTAGCTGATTCTTGTTGAAACACTTCAACGAATTCACGGCCGATGATTTTACGTTTTGCTTCTGGGTCGGTCACGCCAACCAAATCGCCTAAAAATTTCTCGCTGGCATCGACATGAATGACTTTTACGCCTAAGTTTTTAGCGAAAGTGTCCATCACTTGTTCTGCTTCGTTCAAGCGTAGCAAACCGTTATCAACGAATACACAGGTGAGTTGGTCGCCAATCGCGCGGTGAATCAGCGCTGCGGCCACGGATGAATCTACGCCGCCAGATAGACCTAAAATTACTTGGTCAGTGCCCACTTGCTCGCGAATATGGTTGACTGCAGTCTCTACGTAATCTGGCATATTCCAACCACGGTCACATTGACATATATCGTGTACAAAGCGGCTTAAAATTGCCTTGCCTTGAATGGTATGTGTCACTTCTGGGTGAAATTGTACTGCGTAAAATTTGCGTGTTTCATCGGCCATCGCTGCAATCGGGGTAGATTCATTGCTAGCAATCACACTGAAACCGGCTGGTAACTCTGTGACTTTATCACCGTGGCTCATCCAAACATCCAGTAAGCCATGGCCTTGCTCATTGACGGTATCTTGAATCTCGTTAAATAGCACTGAGTGGCCTCGCGCACGAATTTCAGCGTAGCCAAATTCATGCTTGGCTGAACTTTCGACCTTGCCGCCTAGTTGCGATGCCATGGTTTGCATACCGTAGCAAATACCTAACACTGGCACGCCAAGCTCAAAAACCGCTTGTGGTGCACGCGGCGTTTCATCTTCATAGACTGAATTCGGGCCGCCAGAAAGTATGATGCCCGCTGGGTTGAATTCACGAATAAAAGTATCGCTGACTTCCCATGTATGGAGTTCACAGTAAACGTTGGCTTCGCGCACACGGCGAGCAATCAACTGTGTATATTGAGAACCGAAATCTAGGATGAGGATTTTTTGCATAAGTTATAAACGCTGTTTATTTAAAGTTAAAAGTTCAAGGCAGTTAAATTGAAAATAAAAAGTGAAATGCAAAAACAAGATTGGTATCTACTCTCGTTTTCCATTTCACTTAATATCAATCTAGATAATCAATCTAGCAATCATTCATCTAGAAAAACTGGTCTAGAGGAATGCGTCTAACTAATTGTTTAGATTATGAATCAATCCGATAATTTGGCGCTTCTTTGGTAATTTGTACATCATGCACATGAGATTCACGCATACCCGCTGAAGTGATTTGTACAAATTCCGCCTTTTCGCGCATTTCAGTAATGTCTTTTGCGCCCACATAGCCCATAGAAGCACGTAAACCGCCCATTAACTGATGAATCACAGCAAGTACGCTGCCTTTATAAGGTACGCGGCCTTCAATGCCTTCAGGTACTAATTTATCTGCACCACTATTCACGTCTTGGAAATAACGGTCGCTAGAACCTTTTTCCATGGCGCCAATAGAACCCATACCGCGATATGATTTATATGAACGGCCTTGGAATAACTCGATGTCACCCGGCGCTTCTTCAGTACCTGCAAACATGCCGCCTAACATTACGCTATAAGCGCCAGCAGCAATTGCTTTAGAAATGTCGCCAGAGAAACGAATGCCGCCATCCGCAATAAATGGCACACCAGTGCCTCTTAACGCTTCTTCAACATTAGAAATAGCACTAATTTGCGGTACGCCAACACCAGCCACAATACGCGTCGTGCAAATAGAACCTGGGCCAATACCAATTTTCACACCATCAGCGCCAGCATCGACTAAGGCCAATGCGGCAGAAGCGGTTGCAATGTTGCCACCAATGACTTCAATATGCGGGTAATTTTTCTTCACCCAAGTCACGCGGTCCAGCACACCTTGTGAATGACCGTGTGCGGTATCTACTACAATCACGTCAACGCCAGCTTCGGCAAGCGCTGCAACGCGCTCTTCAGTGCCTTCGCCCACACCAACCGCCGCGCCAACGCGCAATCTGCCTTGAGCATCTTTACAGGCAAATGGATGGTCGGTGGATTTTTGAATATCTTTAACGGTAATCAAGCCTTTAAGCGTATCGTACGCATCTATTACCAAAACGCGCTCTAAGCGATGTTGATGTAATAAGCGAATCACATCATCTTTTGCCGCGCCTTCACGTACAGTCACTAGCCTGTCTCTAGGCGTCATGATGTTTTTAATCGGCTGGTCTAAATTAGTTTCAAAACGCAAATCTCGGTTAGTGACAATGCCGACAATTTTGCCGTTATCGACCACAGGAATACCAGAGATTTTATGCATTCTTGTGAGTTCAAGCACATCACGCACGGTCATATTACTTTCAATGGTAATCGGATCGTTCACCACACCAGACT
>CAINWC010000432.1 GCA_903854305.1 uncultured Pseudomonadota bacterium
AGGCAAGCCGCGCGTTTCAGGGCCAAAGACAAATACATCACCCGCTTTAAATTGAATGTCGCTATGCCGCGTGCTGCCTTTGGTGGTGATGGCGAACATGCGCTGGCCAGCCAGTGCAACTTTACAATCAGTCCAGTTTTCATGCACTTTTAAGCTGGCATATTCGTGATAATCTAGCCCTGCACGTTTGAGTTGCTTGTCTTCTAGCGTGAAGCCGAGCGGTTTGACTAAGTGCAGATTTGCGCCGGTATTGGCACAGAGCCTTATTATATTCCCGGTATTTGGCGGTATTTCAGGTTCAAATAAAACGATAGTAAACATATGGTTAAGTTGATGGTTCAGTGATAGAGTTTAGGCAAGGTTCTTGCAATTACCCAGCATTCTACATGCGCCGCGCCTGCTTCTTTCAATGTTTTTGCCAATTCATTCAAGCTCGCGCCGGTGGTCATCACATCGTCTACTATCGCGATATTTAAGCCGTGCAAGTTTTGTTGGCAACTAAACACACCGCGTATATTTTTGATGCGTTCTTTAAGCGGCAAGCTGGCTTGTGGTGGCGTGAGTTTTAAGCGTTGGCTTGCGGTGTAATCAAGTTTTATTTGCCGCCTTTTACTGATAATGCGTGCTAATTCTAAAGCTTGATTAAAGCCGCGTGCTTTGAGACGTGCGCTATGCATGGGCATAGGGATAATTAAATCAATCTTATTGGCGAGGGCATGACTCGAAGGTTTGTGTCTATGTAGCAAGCTTGCAAAAGCATTGGCTAAATGCAGCATATTTTTGTATTTATAATGCTGCAATAGGCTATTTACAGGGAAATCGTAGGTAAATAAACTGTAGGTAGCATCAAAATGCGGCGGCGAGTTTAAGCAACTGCCACATGTTAAACCATTCGAGATTAAGCCGCATTGCGGACATTGTGGCGCGGTGTGCCATGGCAAGTCTTTTAGGCAGGCATGGCACAGGCCGAGTTCGCCGCCATCATGTGCTGCACATAGCAAACAATATTGCTTGGCAAATGGCTTGAATAAGCTGGCTTTAAATATTTGATTAAATTTTAATCTAATGTTCAAAATTTGCGCTACATTTCATTGACAAGGTATAATCCTCATATAAATCAAGTTAATACATGTGCGTTAAATGATGATTAAATAACTTAAGTCACCGCGCAAGCTACTATAAAGGAACTGCAAATGCTTGAATCTGCAACACAATCAATCATTAATACTGATAATCTTAAAGCAAGTTTAACGCATTCTCATGCAGAAACTTCGTGTGATTCACATAACCACACGCATAGTCACGGCGCAACCGTGAACCGTTGGAGCGTTGATGAGATTGTCGCATTATTTGAGCTGCCTTTCAGTGATTTAATGTATCAGGCGCAAACCGTGCATCGCGCAAATTTTAATCCTAACGCGGTGCAAGTGAGTACGCTGTTATCCATTAAAACAGGGGGTTGTTCTGAAGATTGTGGATATTGCCCACAGGCTGCGCGCTATCATACTGAGGTTGAAAGTGAGCCGTTGATGAAGTTAGATGATGTGATCGCCGCCGCGCAAGAAGCTAAAGATAATGGTGCGAGCCGATTCTGTATGGGCGCCGCTTGGCGTGGGCCGAAACAGCGCGATTTAGAACCTGTGCTAAAAATGATTGCTGAAGTCAAAGCGATGGGCTTAGAAACTTGCGCTACATTAGGTATGCTAAAAGAAGGCCAAGCCGAGCAGTTGAAAGTCGCCGGTTTAGATTATTACAATCACAATTTAGATACAGCACCAGAGTTCTATGGTGAAGTGATTACTACACGTACCTACCAAGACCGCCTTGAAACCCTGGACCGTGTGCGTAGTGTCGATATCAATGTATGCAGTGGCGGTATTATCGGCATGGGTGAGTCGCGTAATCAGCGTGCTGGTTTGTTGGCGCAGCTTGCCAACATGGAGCGCCCACCAGAAAGCGTGCCGATCAATTTGCTTACGCAAGTTGAAGGTACGCCTTTGCATGGTACTGAAGAGCTGGATCCATTTGAGTTTGTGCGGACCATTGCGGCGGCACGTATCACCATGCCAAATAGCTATGTGCGCTTATCTGCTGGTCGCCAAAGCATGAGCGAAGGTATACAGGCGATGTGCTTTTTAGCGGGCGCGAATAGTATTTTTTATGGTGAAAAATTATTGACTACGGCCAACCCTGAAGCATCAACCGACAAAAATCTATTCGCTAGACTTGGTATTAATAAAGCCTAATATGCTTGAATCTTTACAACTAGCCTTAGATCAGCGTAAAGCCGACGGATTGCTTCGTCAGCGCCGCCTCTTGGATTCACCACAGGCAGAGCATATTGTGGCTAACGATAAACACTTTTTATCGTTTTGCAGTAACGATTATTTAGGGCTAGCCAATCATCCCAAGCTAATCGCAGCCATGCAGCAAGCGGCTAGCGATTCTGGCGTGGGTAGTGGCGCCTCTAATTTAATCACAGGGCATCATCGCCACCATGACAATTTAGAAAAGCAGCTGGCAAAGTTTGTAAAGCTACCTGCGGCGCTATTGTTTTCTACAGGTTACATGGCCAATATCGGTGTACTAGGCGCGCTGATGGGGCGCAATGATGCAATTTTTGCAGATAAACTCAATCATGCCTGCTTAAATGATGGTGCGTATTTTTCATTGGCTGAATTCAATCGCTTCCCACATAACGATGTTGCCTCTTTAGAAGCGCTACTCAAGGCCAGTACCGCAAAACATAAGATGATTGCTGTTGATGCGGTGTTTAGTATGGATGGCGATATTGCACCCTTGCCAGAATATCTGGCGTTGTGTGAAAAGTATGATGCTTATTTATACGTGGATGATGCGCACGGTTTTGGCGTGTTGGGCGAACATGGCGAAGGTACGCTTAATCACTTTCACTTAAAGTCGCCACGCATTATTGTGATGGCCACTTTAGGTAAAGCGGCTGGCGTAGCCGGTGCTTTTGTAGCTGGGGAGCAATTGGTCATCGACTATTTGATTCAAGCCGCTAAAAGCTATGTGTATTCAACACCAGCACCGCCAGCGCTATCTGCCACGCTTTCTGCATCGGTCAGTTTGATCGAGCAGGGCGATGACTTGCGTGCACATTTACGCATGCTAATTACTTACTTAAAAGATAATCTTAACTGTAAAAAATGGCAGCTAATGCCTTCTGAAACCACGGTACAACCTTTGGTGGTTGGCGGAAATTTAGAAGCCGTGGCATTAAGTGAGTATTTGCAAACACTGGGTATTTTAGTGCCAGCTATCAGGCCACCTACTGTGCCTGTCGGAACTTCAAGGTTACGCATATCGCTTTCTGCTGCGCATTCTTTAGACGATATCAAACAGTTAATTACAGCGATTAACCAAGCTGAAAGTGTCTTATGATAACAGCGCCAGCCAACGTTCACATTGAATCTACCGGCACTGGGCCAAACCTTGTATTACTGCACGGTTGGGCGATGAATGGCGCGGTATGGCAACCGCTGGTTAAAAGTTTAGCCAAGCACTTTATGCTGCATATTGTCGATATTCCTGGCATGGGTTTAAGCCGCCCAATTGAGCCTTACCATCTTCATTCAATCGCCGAAAAAATCGCAGAAATGTTGCCGGCTAATGCTGACATAGTTGGTTGGTCTTGGGGTGGGCAAGTGGCGATGCGAATTGCACTAGATTACCCTGATGCGGTGCGCAGACTTGTTTTAGTGGGCACTACGCCTTGTTTTGTGAATAAAAATAGCACAAAAGAGCAAGCCGAATGGAGTGCAGGTATTGCTCCAGAGGTCTTTAGCAAATTTGCCGATAATGTAGATGCGAATTACCACAAAACGATGACGCAGTTTTTAACGCTGCAATGTATGGGCGACATCCGTGCGAGAATCACCGTCAGGATGTTACGTAAAAAATTTGAAGAGCGCCCGGCACCAACGACACAAACTTTGCAAAAAGCGCTCAATATTTTGCTTGATACTGACTTACGTGCGGAAGTTGAGTGTTTAAGAAAGCCAACGCTGTTGATTCATGGTGACCGCGATACGCTGGCACCTGTACAGGCAGCGCATTGGATGATGCAAAATCTACCAGTTGGATTCCTTCGCGTGATTGCTGGTGCTTCTCATGCGCCATTTTTATCACATCAAGAACAGTTTGTTGATGCACTGGTTCAGTTTTTAGAACCAGCGACACATTAACTAAGAGTTAACCCAATATGACAGACGATATTTATCACATTGATAAAGCACGTGCGCGGGCTTCATTTGGTCGTGCCGCAAACACTTACGATGCCGCAGCCATATTGCAAAAGCAAGTGCGTGAAGAAATGCTAAGCCGCTTGGATTTAGTGAAATTAACCCCCCAAGTGATACTGGATGCTGGTTGCGGCACAGGTGCTGCTAGCCATGCCTTGCAAAAACGCTTTGCAAAATCACAAGTAGTGTCGCTGGATTTTGCCTTGCCTATGTTACAAAAAACTAGAAAGGTTTGCCGTAATATTGGTTTGGTGCGTCAAATTAAAAAGCTATTGGGTGGTGAAAAACACAGCCTGATCTGTGCTGATATTGAATCATTACCCTTGGCTAGTGCCAGTGCTGGCTTAGTGTGGTCTAATCTGGCGATTCAATGGTGTAATGATTTAGACGTTGCCTTACAAGAGTTCCACCGCGTATTACAACCAGAAGGTTTGCTTATGTTCAGCACCTTTGGTCCAGATACTTTAAAAGAATTACGCATTGCGACCAGAGGCAAAGGGGCAGGCGAGGGCGGTTTTACCAGTGTTAGCCGATTTATTGACATGCACGATATTGGTGACGCCTTGGTGCGAGCAGGTTTTAGCGCGCCAGTGCTTGATGTAGAACGCTTTACACTCACTTACGATGATGTGAAAAGTGTGATGCGCGACCTGAAAAGCATCGGTGCGCATAACGCTACAGATGGCCGTGCACGTGGTTTGCTAGGCCGTGGATTTTTGCAAAATCTTGAATCGAACTATGAGCAGTTTCGCGTTGATGGTAAATTGCCTGCGACATTTGAAGTGGTGTACGGACATGCTTGGCGTGCCAAAGATAAGCCCAAAGGGAGTTTTGGACTTGATGATGGCGTATCGCCAGTGACATTTAAACCTAGAAATAAATAGAGCGAAATGGAGCGATCCTATTTTGTTGTAGGCACCGATACCAATGTAGGTAAAACCTATATTGCAAGCGCGTTGGTGCAACATTTTGTGCAGTCAGGTTTAAAAACCGTAGGTATGAAGCCGATTGCTTCTGGCTGTGAGCTCAATCAACAAGGTGAGCTTATTAATGACGATGCATCGGTCTTAATCAACGCTAGTAACATAAAAGTG
>CAINWC010000433.1 GCA_903854305.1 uncultured Pseudomonadota bacterium
CATACATGTTTATGTCGATTATTGATTTCCCTAAATTACGCGGCGAAGAAGTGCGTATGCTTTTTGATTTAAAAACATATCCCTGGGAAGCAATCAATCTTAAGGGGAAAGACACTAATAGATATACTACACCAGCTCTCGTGCGGGATAGGCTGCTTAAATGGCAAGTGGCGGTAAGTGAAGTTATAAGCAATATTATAGATGGCGACGAAGTTGCTAACACTAAAAGTCGATTTTGAATGCATTTAATGATTAACAATCAAACAATATCCCCTTTGTGGCTTAAAAAAACTGGCGATAAGGTTTTACATGCTTATATGAGCACTGAAGCCGGCGTCAATCCTCTTTGTATCGTCGGCTCTCCAATTCTTGATATTTCTAATATGGCATTACCTGGCGATCGCTCCCCGTGTTGTTTGCATTGCCTCTCACGGATAATGGGATTTTATCCTTCTAACTTTCTTAAACAGAAAAAATAGCGATGACTGATATAAATAAAAGTATTGCTGAATTATTAGGGCGGGATTTAACAGACGAAGAAATAACTTGCATTAATAATTTAAAGGGTCGTTTTCATATTTCTGACACCAAGCCGCTTGCCATTGTGTTGGCACTTGTTGGCGCGAATCATGTACTGTTTGAATCAATGCCAAATCTTTTGCAGCAAAAGGCATCTGAGACTATTAAGCGCCATAGAACTACGCTGAGCAAGGAATCTACAACTATAACTCAAGAGTTGATTGGCATGTTGTCTCACAATATTGCCATGGAGAATGCTAGATATAAAACTTTAGCTATTTGGTTTTCTTTTGGTTCTATTTTTGGTGGAATGTTGGTTTTTTTGATTTCACATTCAAAATGGTTGCGGACATAATTTAAAGAGGGTAAAAAAATGACTGATATAGATAAAAGTATTGCTGAATTGTTAGGGCGGAAGTTAACGGCTGAAGAAATAACTGGTCTTCATAATTTTAAGAGTCGTTATGATATTGATGACACCGATCCGCTTGCCATTGTGTTGGCGCTTGTTGGCGCGAATACTGTGCTGATGAATTCAATGCCAAATCTTTTGCTGCAAAAGGCAGATGAAACTATTGAGCTCCACAGAACAACGCTGCGCGAGCAATCCACAATTATTGCTAAAGATTTAATTGCCACGTTGTCTAGCAATATTGCCATGGGTAATGCTAGTTATAAAACTTTGGCTATTTGGTTTGCTTTTGGTTCTATTTTTGGTTCCATCTTTGGTGGAATGTTGGTTTTTTTGATTTCGCATTGGTTGCGGGCATAATTTAAGGAATTTTGTATGGCTGATATTACACACGATTGGATTGAATCATTTGAGGATTTTGAGGCAGTTTTGGTATGCACTAACACACTACCAGAATGGGATGCGGATCAAGTGATGCGTGCATTTGCTACGGATCAATGGTTTGACGCTACCACTAAAAACGATGATTCTTCATTGCGCCACAATGACTTCGGTACGATTATTAGACATGACGGAGGCGTCTTGGCGATTGACTTTGGACAAGGCTCATTAAATGATTCACTGCCGGACTTGTTTCTTGCTTTACATCGACTTGGTTGGCGCGGGGCAATTGTTTACCATCCCGCTATGACGATTAACGAATTATTGACTGACATGGGTCGTGCTATTCCTGCTAATCTTGATTTTGATGTACAGGCGGCAAGTATAAGAAAAGCGATTGCAGATAGTCATGAAGGTAAAATGTTGGTTGAAGGTGTTGCTCGAATTGGTGATATAGAGGCATCAAACCACCGTGATGATGGCATGGATGATTCACAAGTTATTTATAACACGTTTCGCGAACTGGGCGATCCTATTGAGAAGGTTCAGGAAGCAGATCTAACTGGTAGCGAGGCCAATATAGATTACGTTGAGCCCTCTGACGATGAAGCGCCTCTGGATGTCGCTAATGATTATCCGGGGCCTTCGTATGATTTTATTGATAAGTCTGCCGATAATGTGCCTAGTGTTGATGGCAGCCAGTCTGATGAGGGTTCTGAGGTGAGTAATGAGGTTGATTCAACCGCAACCAACACCCCGCAAAAAACGGCGGATACGCTGGGGCAAGATGAAGAAGTTGACCATGGGGCGCAGTCGGCGGAATTAAAAACAGAAAAAACTGGCAATGGATTTATGGCGATGCCTGAAGAACCTTTAATTGTCACTGGCAAAACTGATTCAAGCTTGGACTCGGAACATACACATAGGGTTGATGTGACTGTCGTTGATGGTAATCAGCCTGATGAAGGTTCTGATGTTAATTTAAGCTTGGACTCTGAAAACCCTACTCACTTCCCTTTAGTACCTTCAAAAGTAGTGGTAGAAGATACTGTCTTCTTGGCTGCCACTCCTGAAGTTATATTCATTCATGAAGTTGTGGCGGTCGATTTAAACGAAATTAAAATTCTAAATAAGATTACCTCACCCCTATCCCACTTGGATAGAGCTACCATCAAAAACTTTACTGATATTAAGGTTGGTAATAGTGTGTTTTGTTTTGATGTGCCAGGACAAGCACTGACACCTGAAAAAATTGCTCTAATTGCTTCTGGTAATAACATAGAAAGTTCCAACATTGTAAATCTGTACCCTGGTGCTATTAATGCGCCTGTGCGATGGGATTTCCTTGGCGAAGTTGATTTAAATTACCCGTGGCTGATAGAAAATTTGGTTGATTTAATGATACCTAATACCGATAGAAATTTAGTTTCCAGTATCTTTTTAGCGGTGATTAAAGACAAACCTAATGCTGGCTTGCGTGATGTTTTGTTGTTTGCCGGTAAAGAAGTGGCGGAAATGTCAGACATATTAATGG
>CAINWC010000434.1 GCA_903854305.1 uncultured Pseudomonadota bacterium
CGGTTTCCAGATTATGATTCATTACATCTGGTGGTGCTTTACGCAAAATTTCCATTGCAACATCTAAGCGACCGCGGAAATCCGGCACTAATATTTCAATTTTAATGTTGGGTGAATGCGAACGGACCGCGTGTATGCAATCCACAAAATGTTGCGCGCCGCCATCACGCAAGTCGTCACGGTCTACACTGGTAATCACTACATAATTGAGCTTCATTTGCGCGATGGTGCGTGCCAGGTTTTCTGGCTCGTTTACATCTGGTGGCAGCGGCTTGCCATGTGCCACATCGCAAAAAGGGCAGCGCCGCGTACAGATGTCACCTAAAATCATAAAGGTGGCAGTGCCACCGCTAAAGCATTCACCTATGTTGGGGCAGCTGGCTTCTTCACAGACTGTGTGAAGTTTGTTATCACGCAGTATCTTTTTAATTTCTTGATAACGAGCGGAATCAGGTGCCTTCATGCGAATCCATTCAGGTTTACGCTGCATCGGTTGCGGGATGATCTTGATTGGAATACGTGATGTTTTCGCAGCATCAATTTCTTTTACACCTGCGACTTTAATGCTATGCGCTTTAGGGCTAGGTGATTTTTGAGTATTTACATCAGTCATGCATAGGTCCATTTGCTAAATTAAGGCTGAGATTTTTAAGCAGCTTCTCAAGAAGTTTCTCACCAATAGTTTGTATGTTGGCATGAATGCCTAAATCTTTCATTTGTGTGACTTTTAAGCCGGCATATCCGCAAGGGTCTATCGCTTCAAAAGGTGTTAAGTCCATGTTTACATTTAAACTTAAGCCATGATAACAGCAGTTGTTTTTTATGCGTAAGCCTAGGGCGGCAATTTTGGCTTCCTGTACGTACACGCCAGGCGCATCAGGTTTTGCTGAGGCGCTGATGCCATATTCTGCCAATAATTGGATAGCAGTATTTTCTAGCATACTCACCAATTTTCGGATATTAAGGTGGTTACGCTTAAGGTCTAGCAACACATAAATAATGAGTTGTCCTAGGCCATGGTAGGTGATTTTTCCACCACGGTCAGTATGTACTAAGGCAATGTCATCGCGGATTGGTAAGCGCACATTTTTACGATTGAGACCTAATGAATAGACAGGATAATGCTCTGTCAACCATAGTTCATCTGGTGTGTCGATGAGTCGTTCAGCCGTAAAATTTTGCATGGCAAGGCAAGTGGCTTTAAAGTCTGTGATGCCTAAATGCCTGACCAATACAGGATGCCGAATTGTTAAAGGCTGTTGCATGACAGACTTAATCAGATATTTGCCAGTTTAGAGTGCAAACTTAACAAGTGGGTGCGCACTTATCAAGCGATAAATGTCATCTAATTGCGCTTGTGAAATCACCTGCACTGTACAAGTCAGGCTGATATATTTACCGCCAGAACTTGCGCGCATTTCAACATGTGCTGCGTTAAAAGTAGGTACTATGGTTTGAATCAAATCAATGATTGTTTGTGAAAACGTATCTTGCGTTTCACCCATCACTTTGATGGGGAACTTACATGGAAAATCAATTAAGGGCGGGGCGGTATGTGGTTCAATTTCAGCCATGATTGTCGATTACCTTATGCTAGCAACTATTGTAAAAGTAACTTAATTGAGTCCCACGCACGGCCTAAAATGCCAGCGCCATCAATGGTTTTTGCAGCCACCAAAGTACGTTCGTCAATGACTTTGCCATTGAGTGTAAATTTTACATTACCAATGACTTGGCCTTTTTTAATCGGTGCAAGCAAAGGCTGTGTGCTTGAAATTACCGCTTTAACATTCGCATACTGACCCTTTGGTAAGGTGAGGTATAAATCATTGGCGACCGTCGATGCTAGCTGATTTTCATTGCCTTTCCATACTTTGAGTTGGCTGATGCTTTGGCCTTGCTTGTAAACTAAGGTTGAATCAAAGTATTGAAAGCCGTAATTGAGTAATTTTTGGCTTTCAGTCGCTCTGGCAGCGTCTGTCGGCGCACCTAATACCACCGAAATTCGGCGTACACCATCACGTTTTGCTGACGAAATTAAACAGTAGCCAGCAGACTCCGTATGTCCTGTTTTCATGCCGTCTACATTAGGGTCTAACCACAAAAGACGATTGCGATTAGGTTGCGTGATTTTGTTATAGGTATATTCTTTGACTGAATATAAGCGTTTATATTCATCAGGAAAGTCGCGGATCAAGGCGGTTGCCAGAATCGATAAGTCGTTTGCGGTGGCTCTACATTGGGGCGGTTTGACGCCACAAAACCGTAGCTAAAATTATTTCGCCAAACGATCTCGGATATAATTTTCTTATAGTAGCGCGCACTGGCAACGCCCTTGGTGTACTTAAGATCGC
>CAINWC010000435.1 GCA_903854305.1 uncultured Pseudomonadota bacterium
ACGCCTGAAATCCACATGGCTACGATGTATAACACGATGCCGATCGTGGCTAACCAAAAATGCACTTCAATGGCTGTTTTGCTATACATTTGTTTTAAGCCAAATAAACGAGGCACTAAAAAGTAAATTGAACCCATAGAAATCAAGCCAACCCAACCCAGAGCACCAGAATGCACATGGCCGATGGTCCAGTCGGTGTAATGTGAAAGCGCATTGACGGTTTTAATCGCCATCATTGGGCCTTCAAAAGTACTCATACCGTAAAATGACAATGACACAATCATGAAGCGTAATACAGGGTCATCACGCAGTTTGTGCCATGCGCCAGACATGGTCATCATGCCGTTAATCATGCCGCCCCAGCTTGGTGCTAATAGAATGAGTGATAGCACCATGCCTACGGATTGGGTCCAATCTGGTAGCGCGGTGTAGTGCAAATGGTGTGAACCTGCCCACATATAAGTGAAAATCAAGCCCCAGAAATGCACGATAGAAAGTCGATAAGAATACACCGGGCGTTCTGCTTGCTTAGGCACAAAGTAGTACATCATGCCTAGAAAACCGGCGGTTAAGAAAAACCCTACGGCGTTATGACCATACCACCATTGAATCATGGCATCTTGCACGCCTGCATAAGCGGAATAGGATTTCATCCATTCAGCAGGTACTTCCATACTGTTAACAAGATGCAAAATGGCGACTACGATAATAAATGCGCCATAAAACCAGTTGGCGACATAAATATGCTTCATTTTTCTGGCGGCTACGGTGCCAAAAAACACAATGGCGTACATGACCCAAACAACGAGCAATAACACGTCGATTGGCCATTCCAGTTCTGCATACTCTTTACCTGAGGTATAGCCCATAGGTAGCGAGATGATTGCCGCAATAATCACTGCTTGATAGCCCCAAAATACCATGCGTGAAAGTAGTGGAAATCTTAGTTGTGTTTGGCATGTACGCTGCACCACATAAAACGAGGTGCCAAATAATGTACAGCCGCCAAATGCAAATATCACACCATTGGTATGTAGAGGGCGTAAACGTCCAAAACTAAACCAGGAAATGTCAAAATTGAGTACAGGGAAAGCCAGTTGTGCTGCGATAATTACGCCCACAAGCATGCCTACCACACCCCAAACTACGGCCATGATGGTGAAGTTTCTAACCGCATAATCATCATAAAACACGGATGTTATGCTCCCCGACTCTTGATTGATCAACCCGGAATGGGCTGATGCTACATTGCTAACACTCATGACTTCTGCCTTTGAAAATTAAAACTAATTAAAATTAAAACTAAAAATTTCGATACATATGGGTATGGTTTACTGACTTGCTTGATACGTCTTAAATTGGGCTTACTGAAAATGTTGCCTTATTGATCGTCTTCTAAAATCCTTCGGCCTTCATCTTCAACGTCTTCAAACTGGCCGCGATACACCGCCCACCATAAGCCGCCAAGCACACAAAGCGCCATCAGTACGGAAAGTGGCACAAGTACAAATAAAATATCCATTATGCGGCCTTTGCTTTTGTTGGGGAGGTTGAAAAGTTGGTCAAACGTAGCGCATTGGCGACAACAATGAGTGAGCTGACCGCCATGCCTAAGCCTGCCAGCCATGCGGATAAAACACCTGTAAATGCGAGAGGGATGCTCACTAGGTTGTAAACAATGGCCCAGGCGATATTCTGTTTGATGATATTCATGGTTCTTTGCGCATGCCGAATCAGTTGAGGGATCTGGCTAACATCTCCGTTTAAAAGAATGTAATCTGCATGGGCAAGCGTTAACGGTACGCCTTTGCCCATTGCGATAGACACATGCGCACTGGCTAGAATCGGGCCATCATTTAAACCATCACCCACCATGAGTACCTTTTTGCCTTGTTGTTTAAGTGCTTGTAGTCTGTGTAATTTATCGTTTGGACTACATGCCGCTTGAAATTGTGTAATGCCGATTATATTGGCCATGCTCACTACTGTATGTGACTGGTCACCAGATAAAAGTTCGACATTCAAGTTAATTTCTTTTAACTGTTTTATCGCTTCTGCGGCGTTGGGCTTTATAGCTTCTTGTAAGCTAAACGTGGCTAGCCAACCGTTATCATCAGCAAGATACACCTGTTGCTGGAATTCTTCTGTGACTTTGGTCCCACAAAATTTAGCGGAGCCAAATTTAAGGCGACCGCTGATTAAACTTGTATCAGCAGCACTATTTTTTATCACGGCACTGATGCCCGCACCCGTTTCTTCCTGAACGTCTACTAACTCAAATTTATCAAGGGTAACGGTTGAATCTTGAGCAGCGTTTTGTTGATGGTTTTTTAATAAAGCCCGAGAGATCGGGTGTTGTGAATGTTGTGCAATGCTCGCTGCTAGCGCGAGTGCGCTGGTTTCAGTTAAGCCGTCTTTATGGCTAATGGACATCACTTGAATATGGTCTTCAGTCAGCGTGCCAGTTTTGTCGAAAATAACAGTATCAACATTCGCGATACTTTCAATGGCTTGCAAGCGTCTAATTAAAATGCCGCGTTTCACAAAAGCGCTGGCGCTGGCTAACATGGCCGCAGGTGTCGCCAATGACAATGCACATGGACAGGTGACGATCAATACCGCTGCTGCCGTCATTAAGGCACGGCCGCGATCAATATCCCACAATAGTGCAGCGGCAATGCCCGCACTTAATATCACAAAAAGTAAAAATGGCCTTGCCACACGGTCAGCCAGTTGCGATAACCTCGGCTTTTCAATGGCGGCTTGATTGATTAAGTTCACAATCTGACCGTATTGGGTTGATTCCCCAATGGTTTCTAACGCGACATGTACGGTTTGACCAAGGTTATAGCTGCCTGCAATGACTTTATCGTGCAGTTTTTTTTGTATCGGGGTAGATTCACCAGTGAGTAATGACTCATCTACGCTAATGCTATCTAAGCTCGTGCCAAGCAACACCAACTCACCATCTGCAGGAAAAGCTTCGCCAATATTGACGCGCACAATGTCGCCAATTTTAAGCTGACTATTTAACACGCGAGAGAATGTGCCATCTAAATTTTGACGTTCGGTATTTTCAGGAATACGGCTCACCAATAATTCTAAAGAACCTAGTGTTTTGCTGTGTAGTTTCACTTCAATTAAACGTGCAGAAAGTAAAAAGAATACAAACATGGTCATTGAATCGAAATAAACGGTATGTCCCCACCAGCTATTTGGCTCGAATGTTGCCGCAGAACTGACCAAAAAAGTAATGCCTATGCCCAAGGCAACAGGCAAGTCCATACTAATCTGTCTCAATTTTAAGTCGCGGAAAGCATTGCTAAAAAATGTGCTGCTGGAAAACAGTAAAACGGGCAAGCTTAAAAGCCATGACGCCCAGTTGAGTAAATAACGGATGTCACTTGAGATTTCGCCTGCTTTTGTAAAGTAACTGGGGCTGGCGTACATCATGACCTGCATCATGCAAAAACCAGCCACCATCCATCGCCAAAAGGCCGCACGACTTTTAGCGGTTGCATTCAGTTGGTTTTCATTATGCGAGGCTGGGCTTGCGCTGTAACCTAATACTTGCACCGCGCGGAGTATTTTTGAGGGGAGTGTGATTGCTGGTGACCATATCACCACCGCGCGTCTTTTAGACATGCTGACGCGCGCACTCATTACGCCTGGCACTGCTTGCAGGCCACGTTCGATAATGCCTGAACATGCAGCGCAGCGTAAACCATCTAGCAATAAGCTGGATTGCACAAGCGGCTGTGTCGGGTCATCGCCAACGGGCTGGCTAAAGCTTTGCCATTGGTCTTGTGTGTCTAAAATTGACCAAGATGAATTGGCTGCGCTAGTGTCAGCGATTATTTCAGCAGTTAAATCATGAGTGAGCAAATTTTAATTCCTGACACATAGGCACAGAATTTTCTGTTAATTTAACTATTAAAGGCTTCATTTCTGTAAGGAGTTACAGGGAGATTGCGTTTTAATAAATTTTGTGGGATTTTACGCTTCGTTTGCTTTCAATATTGTTACAAAATGTTTCAAAATGGCTGATATTCAGGCATCTAAATAGTATATTGAAAATTATAGAATCAGCCTCATATTTCAAATATAACTAATTGGAATGGAGTGAAATATGCGCTTTGATAAATTAACAACAAAATTTCAACAAGCAATTAATGATGCGCAAAGTTTGGCAGTCGCAAACGGCTGTCCAACTATTGAGTCTTTGCATTTGCTGGATGCCTTGCTTAAACAGGATGACGGCGGTACGAGCTCCTTATTAGCACATGCTGGTGTGCATTTGGCACCACTTAAAACAGGGCTGGCTAGTGCCATCAGCAATTTACCAAAATCATCTGATAGCTCAGGTGAGGTGGCCATATCGCGCGACCTAAATAATCTACTTAATGTGACTGATAAGTTAGCGCTAAAACGCGGTGATGGTTTTATTGCCAGCGAGATGTTTTTGTTGGCGCTGGCCGATGATAAAGGCGCCGCAGGTAAATTACTTAAAGCACACGGTTTATCTAAATCCGCTTTAGAGCAGGCGATTAATGAGGTGCGCGGTGGCGAGCAGGTGAATGAGTCTGATGCTGAATCGAATCGTGAAGCGCTTAAAAAATATACACTGGATTTAACCGAGCGTGCGAAGCTAGGCAAGCTAGACCCAGTGATTGGGCGCGATGATGAGATTCGCCGTGTGGTTCAGATTCTTGGACGCCGCACCAAAAATAACCCCGTATTGATTGGCGAACCTGGCGTAGGTAAAACTGCGATTGTAGAGGGTTTGGCGCAGCGTATTGTGAATGGTGAAGTGCCGGATTCACTCAAAGGCAAAAAGGTCTTGTCCTTAGACATGGCGGCTTTGCTGGCAGGCGCTAAATACCGGGGTGATTTTGAAGAACGCTTGAAAGCGGTACTTAAAGAATTGTCGCAAGATGAAGGTCAAACCATCGTATTTATTGATGAAATTCATACCATGGTTGGCGCAGGCAAAGCGGAAGGTGCAATGGATGCAGGCAATATGCTCAAGCCTGCTTTGGCGCGCGGTGAGTTACATTGCGTAGGCGCAACAACCTTAGACGAATATCGTAAATATATCGAAAAAGATGCAGCTTTAGAGCGCCGCTTCCAAAAGGTGTTGGTAGATGAGCCGAGCGTAGAAGCGACTATCGCAATTTTACGCGGCCTGAAGGAAAAGTATGAGTTGCATCATGGTGTCGAGATTACAGATCCGGCGATCGTCGCTGCGGCTGAACTTTCACATCGCTACATTACGGATCGTTTTTTACCGGATAAAGCGATTGATTTGATTGATGAAGCCGCTTCACGCATCAAAATGGAAATTGATTCTAAGCCAGAAGTGCTTGATAAGCTTGAGCGCCGTTTAATTCAGCTCAAAATCGAGCGTGAAGCCGTACGCCGCGAAAAAGACGAAGGCAGTAAAAAACGCTTTGATTTAATCGAAGTGGAAATCGTAAAGCTGGAAAAAGAATATGCAGATTTAGAGGATATTTGGAAGGCTGAAAAAGCCCAAGTGCAAGGCTCTTCACATATTAAAGAGGCCATTGAGAAAATTAAATTTGAGATGGAAGAAGCCACTCGTAAAGGCGAGTGGCAAAAAGTCTCAGAGTTGCAGTATGGCAAGTTGCCGGCGCTTGAGGCGCAGTTAAAGCAGGCATCGAGCACCGAAGCAACTTCAACGCAAACTAAAAACAGAATGTTACGCACTGAGGTTGGTGCAGATGAGATTGCTGAGGTTGTCAGTCGTGCCACGGGTATTCCAGTGTCTAAAATGATGCAAGGCGAACGTGGGAAACTGCTTACCATGGAAACTAAATTGCATGAACGTGTGGTTGGTCAAGATGAAGCTGTGCGACTAGTTTCAGATGCGATTCGCCGATCACGCTCTGGTTTAGGCGATCCTAATCGTCCTTATGGCAGCTTCTTGTTTTTAGGCCCAACAGGCGTGGGTAAAACCGAGCTTTGTAAGGCGTTAGCAGGTTTCTTGTTTGATTCTGAAGACCATTTGATTCGCATCGACATGAGTGAGTTTATGGAAAAACATTCCGTTTCGCGCATGATTGGCGCACCGCCTGGCTATGTAGGCTATGAGGAAGGTGGAACGCTGACCGAGGCCGTGCGACGTAAACCATACAGTGTGATTTTGTTGGATGAAGTTGAAAAAGCTCACCCGGATGTATTTAATGTGCTGTTACAAGTGCTGGACGATGGTCGCTTAACCGATGGGCAAGGCCGTACTGTAGACTTCAAAAATACAGTGATTATCATGACCAGTAATTTAGGGTCGCAAATGATACAAAGCATGGCGGACCAAGATTACCAAGTGGTGAAATTAGCGGTGATGGGCGAAGTTAAAACACACTTTAGACCAGAGTTCGTTAACCGTATTGATGAAGTCGTCGTTTTCCATGCGTTAGATGAAGCGAACATTAAGTCAATTACAGCGATTCAATTGCAGTACTTGGCTAAACGTTTAGCAGCCATGGAGATGCAGCTGGAAATTACCGATGCCGCAATCGCAGAAATCGCGAATGCAGGGTTTGATCCGGTGTATGGTGCGCGTCCGCTTAAACGTGCGATTCAGTCTGAAATTGAAAACCCGTTGGCACGTGAAATACTCACAGGTAATTTTGTAGCTAAAGATGTGATTAAAGTAGATGTAAAGGCCGGCAAGATTGTGTTTTCGAAATAGTTTGCTGAATAGTTCTCGACCGATACCCACTGTGATTAAACGCACAGTGGGTATTGTCATTTTTAGCACATGACAATAACCCAAGTGCTTATTGGTCTTAATGCGCTGACGATCAAAAAAACCATTCGACATTGAAGTTTACGCAAAAGCTGCGCTCGTCTTTGCACACTTACAGGTAAGTAAGCCATACAACGCAGGATTGTAATACAGGCGAGTATATGAAAATTTTTGAAGTAAACAAGCCAATGCTAAGCCATTCCAATAAAATTTATCCAGGTCAAATGCTGCGTATCCCTGATTAATCTATCGTCTAAATTCAGCATAGCGTCATTGCGCTACATTTAATTA
>CAINWC010000436.1 GCA_903854305.1 uncultured Pseudomonadota bacterium
CGCTGACATTGATCTTGATACAAAACAATTTCATCAAAAGCATCGCCTAGAATCTCCGACTGACGGCTAATATCAATATCTCGCCTATCACCTGCACCACTAATCACCACTAAGCGCTTTTTGGCAGGCATGCTGTCTACAGCCGCAACCAAAGCAAGTATTGCATCAGGATTATGTCCGTAATCGGCAATGACACTAGCACCGCGATAGTCAAAAAAGTTGAATCGGCCTGGTGCTGTTTGCGCATCACTCACAAATGTGGCAACGCCTTTGCGTATTAAGTACCAATCCACATTTAACGCCCAAGCTGCAGCTATAGATGCCATGACATTTTCCACCTGAAAACCAATGGTGCCGTTACGTGTGATTGGAATCTCGGTTAAAGCAATATGATGCTCATCTTGATGCTGCGCAGCCACAATATGGCCATTTTCAACATACACTACGCGACGACCTTGCGCACGGTGCGTTGCCATAATCGGATGATTGCGATCATGCGCAAAGAATGTCACAGACCCAGGACATGCGCTTGCCATCACCGCCGACATTGGGTCGGCTGCATTAAGCACCGCCACACCATCTGGCGATACATTCTGCACAACCACGCGCTTTACCACTGCAAGGTCTTCTACCGTAGTGATATAGCTCAAGCCTAAATGATCACCCATGCCGATGTTGGTAACCACCGCCACATCACAACGATCAAACGCTAATCCTTCACGTAATACGCCGCCTCGTGCAGTTTCTAACACTGCGGCATCAACATCAGGGTGCATCAACACATTGCGTGCGCTTTTTGGCCCACTGCAATCACCTGTGTCGATACGCTGTCCTTGAATATACACGCCATCAGAGTTGGTCATACCAACTCTTAAACCCTGACAACCCAGAATATGTGCGGTTAAACGCACTGTGGTCGTTTTACCGTTAGTACCTGCAACCGTCACTACAGGAATGCGGCCATTATCGCCTGTCGCAAACATGGTAGACACAATCGCCTCGCCGACCGCACGGCCTTTGCCGAATGACGGCTGCAGATGCATGCGTAAACCTGGCGCAGCATTGACTTCAACAACACCGCCACCCTGTTTTTCAAGCGAACGTTGCACGCTATCGCACACCACATCAACACCACAAATATCCAAACCTATCATCAACGCTGCAGCTACAGCATTGGCAGCCAACTCAGGATGCACATCGTCAGTCACATCGGTTGCAGTGCCGCCTGTACTCAAATTGGCATTATTTCGCAAAACAACGCGTGCGCCTTTATTTGGTACAGAATCAGCTGTAAAACTTTGTGCAGCTAGGCTCGCCAGAGCAATGTTGTCAATGCAGATTTTGGTCAATGAGGTGGCATGTCCTTCACCGCGACGCGGATCTAAATTGACTTGGTCAACTAACTGACGAATGTTTTGCACGCCATCACCGATCACCAATGGCGGTTCTCGTCTAGCCGCTGCAACTAACTTCTTGCCGATTACTAAAAATCGAAAATCACTGCCAGGGATAAATCTCTCAACCAATACTTCTTCACTAATTTCAGCGGCAGCGGCATAAGCAATGTTCAACTGCTCCCGCGTATTGATATTGACCGTAATGCCTTTGCCTTGATTACCATCCTTAGGTTTAATCACAACGGGGCCTGCAATTTCAGTCATCGCTAACCACGCATCCTCAATATCAGACACCTCTCGGCCAGCAGGTACCGGTACGCCAGCGGCATCAAGTAGTTTTTTAGTTAACTCTTTATCTTGCGCAATGGCTTCAGCAATGGCACTGGTGCCGTCTGTCTCTGCGGCTTGAATACGGCGCTGTTTGCTGCCCCAACCAAACTGCACCAAGCTACCTTCAGTTAAGCGTCTAAATGGAATGCCTCGTGCAGCGGCAGCCTGAACAATAGCACCAGTGCTAGGGCCTAAACGCACATCTTCATCTAAATCTTTTAGCTGGGCTAAAGCCGCAGCAAGATCAAAAGGCGTATCGGTAACGGCTGCTTGGCATAATTCAAGCGCCAGTTTAAGTGCCTGCCGACCGACTTCTTCCTCAGTATATTCAAACACCACTTGATAGACACCTACATCAAGTGTAACGGCTGTTCGACTAAATGTAACCGGGCAGCCTGACTGTGCTTGTAGCGCCAGCGCTGCTACTTGTAACACATGCGCTAAAGAAACAGCCTCAACATGCCCCGCGATTTGTAATAAGCCAATTTCTGGAAATCGCGCACGAAGGCGTGACTCAAAACCGCTGATATTGGCAATATTGCATTCCGTATCGTTACAACTTACAACAGCTTCAATGGCGGTATGCCGACTCCAAAGATTGGGGCCGCGCAACGCACGAATACGTGAGACTTCCATCAAACAGTTTTCCTTGTTTTTATAATCACAATACCAACTACCACGTTATTTATATTAGTTAACATCCGTACACTTAAGCTCAAAGGCTTCAATGCCAACATTCATCAGTTCAGATGAAATCCCCAGCGCCCATGCGGTAGCAACTGCCGCCAACAAGGCCATTACTTGAGTGTCTTTTTGAGATGCTCGCAAAAATGGTACCGCAGCCAATTTAGTCAGCAACACTTCATGAGTGCCAGAAACAAGCGCTAAACGACCATCATTTAATACCACAGCACGACCGCCTTTTTGCAGATGCGCTTCAACAACATCAAGCTTCGCATCTTGCGCAAACAGAATCACTTCGCCATCGCACAACTCAGCCATTTGCACCACTAACGGATCCGCCGCATTCAGCACCGCAACGCCATCACCCAGCACCACATCAACTTGAGTGCGCAGCACGTTATAGACTTGCTCCGGCGTTTCTAAGTAGTAGTAGCCAAAATGTTTTTCTGGCTCAATATTGGTCACCACGCCCACCTGACAGCGGTCGTAGCCCAAACCTTCAGCCAAAATAGTGGTGAGGCTATTTTCAATGACAGCCGTTTCAACCATACGATTAATCAAGATCTTTTGCGCGGCTGCCCACGTCGCACAATCGCGTTTTTCTACCTGACGCTGATCTAAGTAAAGGCCGTCACGACAAGCGAGCCCAACATGCTTACCGCTAAGATGCACCAAACTTGCGACAATTTGCGCAACCAAGCTTGCGCCATGCGTGCCAGTGATGCCAACAACAGGAATGCGTCCAGTGGCGCCTTCAACAAACAGGCTATCCACAATAGCTTTACCTACTGGGCGCGGAGCGCCTTCAGCAGGCTTAAGATGCATCAGCAAACCTGGGCCTGCATTCACCTCAACAATCGCACCGCGTTGCTTGTCTAAAGGCTTTGAAATATCTTCAGCCACCATGTCGATACCGGCAACATCTAAACCCACAATACGCGCTGCAAGTGCAGCCATCGCAGCCACTTCAGGATGCACAAGGTCAGTGACATCAAGCGCAACATTGCCATTGCGCTGAATAACAACTTGAGTACCTTGCGGTAAAATTGAATCTGCAGTGAATCCTTGTCGGGTGATTTCAAACACGACCGATGGATTTTGGTCGATTAGAATCAAATCTAGCGGAAACTCTTCAGCCTCTCCACGTCTTGCATCGGTATTGATTTGCTGGTCAATAAGTTGTCTGATTGTTGCATTTCCGTCACCTACTACTGCAACAGATTCACCTCTAGCAGCCGCAGCTAGCTTACCGCCAATGATTAATAAGCGATGTTCATGACCTCGTACAAAGCGCTCAACAATCACTTCACTGCCTTCATCATCAGCCAATTTAAACGCAGCTTCAACCTCTTCGCGCGTCATCAACTCGGTGGATACACCGCGACCATGATTACCATCACTCGGCTTGACCACTACTGGCAAACCAATGTCTTCGGCAGCGTCCCAGGCATCGGCTGCATTTTCTACGACACGGCCTTCAGGCACGGGTACACCGCATGATTGCAACAATTGTTTAGTCAGATCTTTATCGCTAGCAATACCTTCAGCAATGGCGCCAGTTTGGTCAGTTTCCGCAGTCCAAATTCTATGTTGACATGCGCCATACCCTAGCTGCACTAAATTGCCATCAGTCAATCGAATCGACGGAATACCGCGCTCAGTAGCAGCCTCTACAATACAAGCAGTGCTGGGGCCCAGACAAAGCGAATCGACCATCTCACGTAATTGGGTAAGTGTCGCAGGCAAATCAAAAGGCTTGTCTTCAATCGCGGCCATCACTAAATCACGCGCGGCTTGCATGGCAGCGCGGCTTACTTGCTCGTTGCGTGAGCGCACGGCGACTTTATAAACGCCCCGCACACCTGTGCTACGCGCCTTACCAAAACCGCCTTGCATGCCAGCCAATGTTTGTAGCTCTAGTGTTACGTGCTCCAAAATATGGCCTGGCCAAGTGCCTTCGCGCACGCGCTGCAAAAATCCACCGCGCTCGCCTATGCCACAGCGGTGCTCAACCAATGAAGGTAGCCACGCGGTGAGTCGCTCATAAAAGCCAGGAATAGTATTAGAAGGCGAATCTTCCAACACGCCGATGTCTAGCCACGCTTCTAACACAGGACGATATGTCCATATATTGGGTCCGCGCAGAGGTAGTATTTTGATGAACTTCATCAACTTGTCCAGATGAATTAAAACGGATAAAAGACTATAAGTATGCACCACCCAGCTTACAGCAGGCTGACAACAAACTATTTATACCTATTTATGAGGTGACTTGATTGTAGTACACTCAGCCGCTGTGAACAACAAAATCATACCTGCTAACGCAACAAACAAAACCTTGCCGCTAGCTTGGCAGGTAGCCGCGCACTCTCAACTGGCTGAAGCAGAAGAAATCTGCGCGTGGCTGGAGATCAATCTCGACAATAATCTCCATTTTAAAAAACGCTTATTAATCATCACCAATCAACGTTTTCTAACGGTTGCAAATTACCCAGAAAAAATTGAATCATATCCATTCCACGCTGGATTAGCACTCAAACATCACGACAATGCCGGCGTTGCGAATATAGAATTGTTTGATGGTGAAATACAGCTAGCGCATTGGTTTTATACGCTTGCACACGACTTTTCTGCCACACGTTTTATTAAACAATTTGAGTTGCATCTTGCCAGTTTTCTAACTGGCCAACCGATTACAACCGAAACTTCAGAAGTTTGCCCAAACTGCCAAAGTCCGCTTGAAGCAGATCAAGACGAATGCCCGCAATGCAGCAGCACTATCGATGCGCCACCTTCTACTTGGACGCTGTTTAGATTATGGCGTTTTGCCAAACCATATAAATGGCAGCTACTCACCGGCTTTTTACTCATGCTGGCATCCACGGCAGCAACATTGGTGCCGCCTTACCTGACCATTCCATTGATGGACAAAGTGCTGATTCCCTACCAAAACGGCGCGCCGATTGATATTGGTATGGTTGCATTACTACTGAGTGGTTTATTAGGTTCAGCACTGCTGGCCTGGGGCCTAGGCTGGGCGCGCACCTACATTCTTGCACTGGTCAGCGAACGCATTGGTGCCGATTTACGCACGATTACCTATGAGCATCTACTCAAACTATCGCTAGAATATTTCGGTGGCAAACGTACTGGCGACCTGATGTCGCGCATCGGTTCTGAGTCTGACCGCATCTGCGTGTTCTTATCGCTACATCTGCTCGATTTTGCGACCGACGTGCTGATGATTATCATGACTTCGGCGATTCTGATTTCCATCAATCCGAAACTGGCGTTGGTCACTTTACTACCGCTGCCATTTATTGCATGGATGATTCATGTGGTACGCGACAAACTACGCACCGGCTTTGAAAAAATAGACCGCGTATGGTCGCAAGTCAGCAATGTATTGGCCGATACAATTCCGGGCATTCGTGTAGTGAAAGCATTTGCACAAGAAACGCGTGAGGCAACGCGTTTTCGTGAGGCTAATCAGCATAATTTAGTCGTTAACGACCGCATCAACAAAATATGGTCGCTATTTTCCCCCAGCGTAACGCTACTTACTGAAATTGGCTTGTTGCTGGTATGGGCGTTTGGTATTTGGCAAGTATCACGTAATGAAATCAGCGTGGGCGTACTCACTGCTTTTCTAGCCTATATCAGCCGTTTTTACACGCGGCTAGATTCGATGAGCCGCATCGTTTCAGTCACGCAAAAAGCGGCTTCTGGCGCTAAACGCATCTTCGACATTCTCGACCATGTATCTAGCGTTCCAGAACCTAGCAACCCAGTGCATCTTGATAAAGTCGTTGGGCAAATTGAAATTAAATCAGCAGGCTTCCGTTACGGCAACCGCGCCGTGATTAAAGACCTCAGTCTAATCATACAGCCGGGTGAAATGATTGGATTAGTAGGCCATAGCGGCTCGGGCAAGAGCACGCTGGTAAACTTAATGTGCCGCTTCTACGATGTGACCACAGGTTCTATCAACTTAGATGGCGTTAACATTCGCTCACTGCCTATCTCAGAATATAGGCGCAACATCGGACTGGTGCTTCAAGAGCCATTCCTGTTTTTTGGCAGTATTGCCGAGAATATCGCCTACGGTAAACCAGAAGCAACGCGCGCAGAAATCGTTGCTGCCGCCCGTGCTGCACATGCGCATGAGTTTATTTTACGGTTACCGCATGGTTACGACTCAGTAGTCGGTGAACGTGGTCAAGGCTTATCGGGCGGCGAACGCCAACGCATTTCGATTGCACGCGCCTTGCTTATTGATCCACGAATTTTGATACTTGATGAAGCAACGGCTTCAGTGGATACCGAAACTGAAAAAGAAATTCAAAAAGCCTTAGACAACCTCGTACATGGCCGCACCACCATCGCCATCGCCCATCGCCTATCGACGCTGCACAAAGCGAATCGCTTAGTCGTACTCGATCGCGGCGAAATAGTAGAAGTAGGTAGCCACGACGAACTCATGGCATGCGAAGGCGCTTATTATCGCCTCTACCAAGCGCAAGCGCGTAACGTAGATACCGATTTGGATGATGTTAAAAATGACAACGAAATCACTCACAAAGCAGTAAGCGCATAACGATGGAACAATCCACATTGATTACTGACTTTAGCCTAATCAGAAATGCCGCGGGTCGGTTAGTGCTCACTACAAACGATGGCAATGTGCATGAGGGCGTTTTCCCGATGCGCGCTTTCCCAATTTCAGCACCTGCGGAAGGCTTATCATTAATCGGCGAAAATGGCCACGAACTCGCTTGGGTCGCCAGCATAGCATCGTTGCAAAATGCAACTCGCAATCTAATTGAGGAAGAACTAGCACGGCGAGAATTTATGCCGGAAATCTGCAGTATCAGCCATGTATCCAGCTTCGCCACACCAAGTATTTGGCAGGTTGAAACCGATAGAGGTGATACCGAACTCGTACTCAAAGCCGAAGACCATATTAGACGCCTGACGCACACCAGCTTGCTGATTACCGATGACCACGGTGTTAACTTTTTGATACGCGATATAGACCAACTAGACAACCACAGCCGAAAATTGCTCGATAGGTTTTTGTAAGCAAACCAACATATTTGATTGCTTTAGCATTGCAGCCTAGGCACGGACTTTCACATGCAAGATATAATAAATGTAACGTTTACACACTGATACATTCAATAAGCACACTGAACCAAGGAGATATCCATTTTGAGGCATTCTGAATTTCACCGCTCACATCACATCGGTTGGTTACGCGCCGCAGTTTTAGGAGCTAACGATGGCCTTGTATCAACGGCCAGCTTGGTCATTGGCATCGCTTCTGCCCATGCGGCACATGGTACGATCTTATTAACAGGCGTGGCTGGTTTAGTGTCTGGCACTATGGCAATGGCTGCGGGAGAATTTGTTTCAGTAAGCTCACAATCGGATACCGAAAATGCTGATTTAGCCCGTGAACGTATAGAACTCGATACTGACCATGAGCATGAACTATTAGAACTCACAAACATTTATATTGACCGTGGTTTAACGCCCGACTTGGCGCATCAAGTCGCAGTGCAGTTTACAAAGCATGATGCATTAACCGCACATGCACGAGATGAACTTGGCATTACTGAAACCTTGAATGCACGCCCTATTCAAGCGGCGCTTGCCTCTGCTGCCACCTTTGCGATTGGTGCGGCCTTGCCTTTATTAGTGGTTTTACTTGCACCCGTTACGTTTACCGTTCCGTACGTCGCAGCAATGTCACTTTTATTTTTAGCTGGCTTAGGTGCTTTGGCTGCAAAAGTGGGCGGTGCAAAAATATGGATTGGTATGGCCCGTGTTGGATTCTGGGGTGCGCTGGCAATGGCGGCTACGGCTGGCGTTGGAAGCTTGTTTGGGGTTGTTGCGGCTTAAGCGAACCATTAAACCATATTAAATATTACTTTTTTTGATAACAGCAGATAACAAAAAGGCAGCGAAAGCTGCCTTTTTGTACGTAACGAATAAGTTCTAAAAAACTTAAAATGCTGGTTTAATTTTTTCGTTGTTATAATTTTCTACGCCTTCAATAATTTCTTTTTTGGCTTGCTCAATATCACCCCAACCATTGATCTTTACCCATTTGCCTTTATCCAAATCTTTGTAATGCTCAAAAAAGTGAGCAATCATATTTAAGCGCCATTCTGATACATCAGTATGAGATTTCAAATGACCATATAAACCACAAACTTTTTCTACAGGCACGGCAAGCACTTTAGCATCCATGCCAGCCTCGTCTTCCATCATTAGCACACCTAATGGGCGGCAACGCACGACTACCCCTGGTATCAATGGCACTGGCGTCATTACAAGTACATCAACCGGGTCACCATCATCCGCTAAGGTATGTGGTACATAACCATAATTGGTTGGGTATTGCATGGCTGTGCCCATAAAACGGTCTACAAAAATCGCGCCACTTTCTTTATCGACTTCATACTTGACTGGGTCGCCTTGCATTGGGATTTCAATGATGACATTAAAGTCATTTGGAACATCTTTACCGGTTGGCACTTGGTTTAATGACA
>CAINWC010000437.1 GCA_903854305.1 uncultured Pseudomonadota bacterium
CCATCAGCCGACTGCCATTCAGTAATTAAACCAACGACTTGATGCGGGCTTGCTGGGTTAAATTCGGTACTGTTAGCATCGGTTAGATGCGCTTCATTACGCGCAAACTCAATGACTGCCAATTGCATGCCTAAACAGATACCGAGATACGGTACTTTGTTTGTTCTGGCATAGTTAATCGCCGCAATCTTGCCTTCTGTGCCGCGCACACCAAAACCACCTGGCACTAAAATGGCATCCATGTTTTCAAGCGCTGCTGTGCCATTTACTTCAATATCTTCAGAATCAATATAATGCACTTTGACTTTAGACTCTGTATGAATACCAGCATGAATCAAGGCTTCGGTAAGAGATTTATAAGAATCCGCTAAATCAATATATTTACCGACAAACGCAATATTCACCAAATGTTTAGGATTTTCTAGCGCGTAAGTAATCTTTTCCCAACTTGATAAATCAGCGGGTTTAGCCGTGATTTCTAGTTTGCGGCAAACAATCTCGTCCAACATTTGCGCATGTAAGAAACCAGGGATTTTATAGATCGAATCAGCATCAATGGCGCTAATCACAGCTTCTGGCGCTACATTGGTGAATAAAGCGATTTTTCTACGTTCCTCTTCAGGAATATCACGGTCTGCGCGGCAGAGCAAAATATCAGGCTGAATACCAATTTCGCGTAACTCTTTTACTGAGTGCTGCGTTGGCTTTGTTTTCAACTCGCCTGCGGTTGGAATCCAAGGCAATAGTGTTAAATGGATGTAACAGGCATTAGTGCGGCCTTCTTCAAAACCCATTTGGCGAATTGCTTCAAGAAAGGGCAAAGACTCAATATCACCTACGGTACCGCCCACTTCAACAATCGCCACGTCTGCACCTTCAGCGCCACGTTTTACGTGTGTTTTAATTTCATCGGTAATGTGTGGAATAACCTGTACGGTTTTACCTAGGTATTCACCGCGACGTTCTTTTTTAATCACGGTTTCGTAAATCTGGCCAGTGGTGAAATTATTACGTTTAGCCATACGCTGCGTAATAAAACGTTCGTAATGGCCTAAATCAAGATCAGTTTCAGCACCGTCATCAGTCACGAATACTTCACCGTGCTGAAAAGGTGACATAGTGCCAGGGTCAACGTTAATGTAGGGATCTAGCTTCAACATGGTCACTTTGATACCACGTGATTCTAGAATTGCGCCTAGGCTGGCGGCGGCGATGCCTTTACCAAGAGAGGAAACTACACCGCCAGTTACGAATACATATTTGGTCATGGAAAGGCACTTAATTATTTGTTGCAGACGGGTTAAGATTTTACCGTAAAACAGAGGCCGCTCAAAATGTTATACCAAAATAAAAATACTTAACGGCGCTTACATTATCTTAAACCTAGGTTTTTTCAGCCCATGCGCCATAATCTTTGAATTTTTCTTGTACCTCTAACATCTCTTGCTGGCTTAAAATGTGTGGCTCACCCACTTGCAAAGCCCGCAGATATTGCTCGCATAAGGTTTCGACTTCCTGTGTGATGCTGAGTGCTTTTTCTAAGGTTTCACCCACAGCAATCATACCGTGGTTGGCCAACAAACAGGCTTTACGGCCTTGCAAGGCGATTAAGGCGTTATCAGAAAGTTGCTGTGTTCCAAATAATGCATACTGCGCGCAGCGGATGCTATCGCCGCCACACAAGGCAATCATGTAATGGAACGCGGGCATATCACGACGTAACGTGCTTAAGGTGCTGGCAAACATGCTATGCGTATGAATGATGGCATTGACCTCTGGGCGATTGAGCAAAATATCCCGGTGAAAACGCCATTCAGAAGAAGGTGTTTTGCCTAGATCGAAACCACCATCAAATTGCATTTTCACCATACTGCTTGGCGTCATCTGCTCGGCGCCTATCCCTGAGGGTGTGACTAAAAAACCATCTTCACAGCGGACACTGGCGTTGCCGGAAGCGCCTTTGTTTAGGCCGAGCTCAGCTAGCTTTTGGCTTATTTTTAATAATTGCTCGCCTAATAATTGCTCGCGTAGCGTTGATTCAGATTGGTTTTGCATGTCAACATTATCCATGTTTAACTAACTTATCTGGCGCAAACACGCCTTGCTCTGTAATAATGCCGGTCACCAGTCTTGCCGGCGTAACATCAAATGCAGGGTTGGCGGTTTTAGATTCAACAGGTATCACACGCACATTCTGCACGCTACCATCTGCCGCCAAGCCCTGCATATAAGCCACTTCATCACCATGTCGCTGTTCAATTTCAATCTCGGTCAAACCATTTGCAATGTCCCAATCAATAGTTGGGCTTGGTACGGCGGCATAAAATGGCACCTTGTTATCAAAAGCCGCTAAAGCTTTCAGGTAAGTTCCAATCTTATTACAAACATCGCCAGCGCTTGTGACGCGGTCTGCGCCTACAATCACCATATCCACAGCACCTTGCTGCATTAAATGGCCGCCGGCATTGTCGCTAATCACGGTATGCGGCACGCCGTGCTGAGCCAGCTCCCATGACGTAAGGCTCGCGCCCTGATTGCGTGGGCGCGTTTCATCCACCCACACATGGACAGCAATCCCAGCATTATGTGCGGCATAAATCGGGGCAAGTGCGGTGCCGAAATCGACAGTAGCGAGCCAACCCGCATTGCAATGCGTAAGGACATTAAAAACTTTGCCTTGATAGGCGATTTTTTGATAGAAACGTTGTATTAAACCTAAACCATGCTGCCCTATCGCTTGATTTAACAACACATCTTCATCACAAATGGCTGCGGCTTCTGCCCATGCGACCTGCGTACGGTTGACTTCAGCCATTGGCAATAGCAGATTTAGCATGCGCTGCACCGCCCAATTTAAATTAACCGCTGTAGGTCGGCTTTGAACGAGTTGAGTGGCAGCTACTTGCAAATGGTGATCGCTAGGTTCTTGCTGCATCGCTAAAGCAATGCCATATGCAGCGGCAGCGCCTATCAACGGTGCGCCACGCACTTGCATGGTTTTAATCGCCGTAATCATTTGCTGAAGATTGCCGATGTGAGCAATCTCAAAAGCATGCGGCAATTTTGTCTGGTCGATAATAGCGACCGCATTTAGACGCTCACCTGAACCTTCAATTGGCCAAATAGTGCGATATTGCTGTTGACTCACTAGCATAAAAATTAACAATTCCTAGCAATAAAAAAGAAAATTTTGCATAAATAAATAATTCAAAAGTTGACTTTCACGCACGAATAATCTGCTTTAGCAGATATATTCTGTGGGGATGCCAAGCACTGGTATAAAAAAGTTCCCTTAATTCAAAAATACTCTCCACATTATCTGTGGATAACTCTGTGAATAGTTGTGACTTGAAAATGTAACATACCAATTTATAAGGGTTTTTTCAAAACGATTAAAAATTGAACTATTTTTTAACCTATAAAAATCAATAAGTTAGATAACGGCCATTGATTGGTAAGGGTTTTTACGTATACTTAATGTAGCACTTTAGGTGGTGTGCATAAGTGAGCTAATCTTGGCAAAGCTTTTAAGGCGTTGGCCCCTGTAATATCAAGCACTTGCGAGACATTTACCTGCCTTAAATCGGCTAAAACCTGTGCGATTTTAGGTAACTCCGATGGACTATTTCTACCTTTTACACCGACCCATTCAGGTGGAATATCAGGTGAATCCGTCTCTAATACAATCGCTTCAAGAGGCAACCTAGTCGCAAGCTCCCGGATTTTTAACGCACGGCTGTAAGTCATTGCACCACCAAAACCAAGCTTGAATCCTAGCGCAATCAACTGCTCTGCTTGTTGAAAACTACCATTGAATGCATGTGCAATGCCACCAACCACTTGATGTTTTCGCAAGTATTTCAATATATCATCCACCGCGTGGCGCACATGCAATATCACTGGCAAATCAAACTGCCTGGCAATTTTAAGCTGTTCAGTAAAAAAGTAGGTTTGCAGCGCGGCATTACTTTTTGTGACGAAATAATCCAAGCCGATTTCACCAATGGCCACCGGGTTATTTTGCTTGACGTAAGCATGCAAGATTGGAATGTCATCTATAGCAGCGCTATCGACATACATAGGATGAATGCCAAGCGCGTAGGCGCAATGTTTGTAGCGTTGGCATAGCGCAATGACTGCATCGAAATTATCGCGCGCTATGGCGGGTATTACAATCTTTGCAACACCTTGCTGCAAAGCCTGCTGCGCAATGTCATCCCTATCAACATCAAACTCTGCTGCATCAAGGTGACAATGAGTATCGATGAGCATTTGAGCTGACTATGAGCTTTTTAGGACAGGCTTGGCGCGCAAGCGAATATCCTGCCCCACCTGACGCACATCTAAAATCTGCAAATCAGTCGCTTGCTGCATTTCAGTGAGTTCGGGGATTGCAAACATGGCTTTTGCATCAGCACCCATCAACTTTGGCGCGTAATAAAAAATAAACTCATCAATTAGATTAGCGTTCAAAAATGCGCCATTCAAGCCCTGCCCCGCTTCTAGCAACACTTCATTGATGCCACGCTGCGCTAGATTTAACAACAAAGCGGATAAATCCACACGCCCGTTCGCATCGGCAATGTGGAGCAGTTCTGCACCCGTCGCACTTAGTACAGCAGCGTGATGGTCAACATCGTCAGCATACGCAATCAGAACCGGGCTGGCTGACAGCTTGGTGACATCTAACATTTTACAATCTGCAGGCGTCTGCAATCGACTATCCACAATCACCCGTAGTGGCTGCCGAGTTAAAGTTAAATGGCCTAGCCGCACATTCATACTTGGATTATCAGCCAGCACGGTACCTATGCCCGTGATAATAGCGCACGATTGTGCGCGCCAATACTGCACATCTAACCTTGCTGGCTCGCCAGTAATCCACAGGCTTTTACCATTATTTAGCGCGGTACGGCCATCTAAACTAGCAGCGATTTTGCTGCGCACATAAGGACGGCCACGCGTCATCCGTGAAACGAATCCCGGGTTCAGTGCCAGTGCTTCTGCTTCCATCAAGCCTGTTTCAACCAGTATGTCATGCGCTTGCAGGCGTTTTAATCCATTACCTGCGACCAACGGATTTGGGTCTTGCATGGCGACCACAACACGCTTAATACCCGCGCTGATCAAGGCGTCCACACAAGGCGGCGTACGGCCATGATGGTTGCAAGGCTCCAGCGTGACATAGGCATCAGCATCTTTTGCAGCCAATCCCGCTTCACGCAAAGCAAACACTTCCGCATGCGGCTCACCCGCGTTAAGATGCGCGCCTTGACCTATAATTTGTTGATTTTTAACGATGACGCAGCCGACCCGCGGA
>CAINWC010000438.1 GCA_903854305.1 uncultured Pseudomonadota bacterium
GTCAGACTATGCTGATGCAGCATTATGCACACACTTCAATAGAATAGTGAAGCTTTAGTTGGACAAATTTATTGATTTAATTTTTTCACTTCCTGAATGCAGACATTTGCAATCGTCACTTTCGACCCAGGCTGTGTAAAAACGCAAAAAAATAGCGGTATATACGGAAATTGCTCGGCGTAAATTTTGATTTATGCTAAAACTTCGTTGATATGTTTCTGTTTTATCCTGATTGAAACGCAAATACTTTAACAAAAGCAAAGATAAATGGCCCCTAGGCCACCATTGCTTCCATTAGTGCGGTAGTTCCCATTAGCTTTATGACTCTTTTCAGGTTGTAGGCTAGGATGTGTAAGCTCATTTCTGTACTGACACGCGGTAACGTCTTGGTTAGGAAATGCGTGTATCCCATCCATGACTTTAAGGTGCCAAAGGGATGCTCAACGGTTTGGCGTCGGATGCGCATCATTTCAGGCTGAAGCTCTAGGCGTGTTTGCATGGCATCAATTACGCCTTCATGTTCCCAGCGGGTGATTCGCCTTTCTTTACTCGGCGTGCATTGAGGTTTCATTGCGCAGTGTTGACATTGTGAACTCCAATAGCGATGCAGATTTAGACCATGTTCTGTAGTTGCCATGCGAAATGGGAGACGTTGCCCTGCGGGACATCGGTATTCATTGTCCTTAGCAATATAGATGAAATCTTCCTTGCCAAATCTCCCCTCTGCTTTGGCACCTGAAGTCATTGGCTTAGGTACGAACGGGGTCACTCCAGCTTGATCACATTCAAGAATCTGCTCGCCACTGAAATACCCACGATCAGCGACGACATTTAAATGATTGCATTCCATCGCTTGCGTTGCTTGTGCTGCCATATTGGCTAACTGATTTCTGTCATGACCCACATTGGTGACTTCGTGCGCCACAATGAGATGATTCTTGGTATCGACAGCAGTCTGCACGTTGTAGCCCACCATGCCGCTACCGCGGCCACTGGTGGCCATGGACCTAGCGTCAGGGTCAGTCAAAGAAATTTGCTTGTCAGGAGTTTCTTGCAACTGAGCTTCAATGGTATCTAGTTGCGCCATCTGTTGTTTGAGCATCTCAATCTTGTCTTTAAGTCGGCTGGTCTTGGCTTCGACAATATCAGGCTGTGCTCTGTCAGCTGTCTCAAGCGCAGATAGATAGCGTTCTATACTGGTTTCAATTTGCTGTCTGCGTCGTTCGATCTTGTTCACTGTATAGTTGCGATCACGATTATTAACGGCTTTGAATTTGCTTCCGTCGATAGCCACCATGGCATCTGAGAACAGATTGAGTTGACGGCAGAGCATCACGAATTGACTGCATACTTTACGTATCGCTGCGCCATTGTCTTTACGGAAATTAGCGATGGTCTTGAAGTCTGGCATCAGACGGCCAGTAAGCCAAATCAATTCCAGGTTGCGTTGCGTTTCACGTTCGAGGCGTCGACTGGATTGGATACGGTTGAGGTAGCCATAGATATAAAGCTTAAGAAGTACTGCGGGATGGTAAGCAGGTCGGCCAGTGACACTTGGATCAACACCCTCAAACCCTAATTGGCTGAGGTCAAGTTGCTCGACAAAGACATCAACTACACGAACAGGATTATCTTCAGTAACATAATCATCCAGCTGTTCCGGTAGCAACATCCCTTGGGTTCGGTCTTCACTTTGAATGAATCGCTTCATCTATATGCTCCAACAAATGCCGTTGCATAATTATATCAAATGTTACGTTTTTACACAGCCTGGACCCATTGCAGTCATTACAACTTCATCAAAACCAATCTAACTTTCAGTAAATACTTATCAAATTACCACCTCTGAAGTATCTCCAGTTAATTATTAAAGAACTATAATTAATTCAATATATTAGATTTTTTAGTAAACTTTATTTCAACTAAATTATTGGGGACTTAAATGTA
>CAINWC010000439.1 GCA_903854305.1 uncultured Pseudomonadota bacterium
AAGACACTGAAAATTAAGTCGAGGGGTAAATATAATGTTTTCAAAATTTAAAGTGGGGCAACGCTTGATGTTTCTTATCGGCTTGGCGGTGCTTGTCACGCTGGTGCAGGCGAGTATGGGTCTTTACGAGCTGTCTGGTGCAAACAATACACTTAAAAGTGTGTTTGAAGACAGAATGCAGCCGGTAGATCAGCTCAGTAAAATATCTAAGCTCATGCTGGATAACCGCACAGAATATAGAGTTGCGCTCAGTGAAGTGAATGTTGAAGTCAGAGGTAAAGAAGCTGTGCTGGTTTTAAAACCGGAAGTCGCGACAAAATCAGCGGATGCTATTGAGCATAATATTGAGGCTATCGGCGGGCTCTGGACAAGTTATCTGGCAACTGGGCTGACGCCGGATGAAAAAATTCTGGCGGATAAATTTGCAGAAAGTCGCGGCAAGTTTGTTAACGAAGGCTTGAAGCCAGTGATAGCGGCACTACGCGCTCACAATTATGATGAAACAAAGTCGCGAGTTGTGATAGCCCGTGAACGCTATGATGCAGCCGGTCCTGATTTGGATGCTTTGATCAGACTTCAATTCGACCTTGCAAGCGCGCAAGAAAAGTCCGCAATTACCCATTACGAAAACATACGTCTACTGACATTTAGTGGGCTTTTGGCGGCTGTTGCCATCTTGGCTTGGCTTGGATTTGTTGTATCTCGCTCTATTACCAAAGCATTGGGTGGTGAACCGGATGAAATGAATAGAATTGCATCTAACATCGCTGCGGGCCAGCTCGATTTTAATATTCATTTAGCGGCCAGCGATAAGAACAGCGCCATGTTTGCCATGAGCACCATGCAAAGTAAAATAAAATTACTCGTGTCTGATGCGGCGATGCTTGCCAAAGCTGCTATTGAAGGCCGCCTCTCAACACGTGCCGATGCCAGCCAGCAGCAAGGGGATTTCCGTAAAGTCGTTGAAGGCGTCAACGCAACCTTAGATTCAGTAATTGGCCCGCTTAACGTAGCGGCTAATTATGTAGCGCGTATCTCCAAAGGCGATATCCCAACCAAGATCACAGACACCTATAACGGTGATTTCAACACCATTAAAAACAACCTGAATGCCTGTATCGACGCAGTGAATAAAATGGCAGCAGATGCGGCGCTGCTATCACAGGCCGCCGTTGAAGGACGCTTAGCCACACGTGCCGATGCAACACAGCACCAAGGTGATTTCCGTAAGATTGTCGAAGGTGTGAACAACACGTTAGATGCCGTTATCGGCCCATTAAACGTGGCGGCTGGCTATGTTGACCACTTTGCCAAAGGCACCATTCCAGCCAAGATCACTGACAGTTATCACGGTGATTTTAATATCATCAAAACCAATCTTAACGCCTGTGTTGATGCACTAAGCTTATTGGTAACTGATGCCAATATGTTGGCGCAGGCTGCACAAGATAACAAGCTTGATACCCGTGCTGATGCTAGCAAACATTGGGGTGACTACCGAAAAGTGGTTGAAGGTGTAAACGGTACGCTCGATACCGTGATGCAAAAAACAGCCGCCGATGCTGCTGAAAAAGCACAAGAAGCACAAGCGTTGTCCGATGCCGTAGAAGAAACCCAAATCATCATCGAAGGTGCCAAAGCCGGTGACTTAACCAGCCGTGTCTCCTTAGACGGTAAAACCGGCGCCATCGCCAGCCTCTGTGATGGCGTGAATGCCTTAATGGACAAAATGACCGAAGTCATCGTACAAGTACGTGAAGCCGGTGAAACCATCAACACCGCTGCCGGTGAAATCT
>CAINWC010000440.1 GCA_903854305.1 uncultured Pseudomonadota bacterium
AATCTAGCTGAATCAATAAAAAATAATTATCAGATTACCCTTAAGATTTACTTAAAGATTATCTAATAGTTATTTTGGCTATGTGCAAAATAAGGTTGGAAAGTTATTGTTTTCACCATCAAATAGTATTTCCAAATAAAATACGTTTGGTTGGAATTGTTGGGTATAAATCATAATTTTCAACAACTGATTGGTTGAATTTAGGATGATTCCATTTTTATATTTTATTATTCAATGAAGCTTTAACCTCTTGAATTAAGACTGATGCACCTTTATTCATTTGCTCTTCATGGCCATCTCGGAACATCCAAAATATATTGTCGAAGATAGGTGGATTCCTTTTTCGACCATCATAAATTTCATCCTGAAGCAGTCTGGAATTGACTTTAATTTCATCAATGCCTGCTCCATTGACAGCACTGCTCCATAGCTTTTCCGCATGATCTCTAAGCTTATCTAATCTGTCAGCTGCATCACGATGCTCAATAAATTGACTCACACCTAACTTGTAAAGAGCAGACATCGGAATAACTATCTTCATCACGAAATCAGTCATGGTCAGATCTTGAATAAAACCAAACCAAACCAAAGAAATTGCCAAGAGAATCAGAATAGTAAATATCGTATTCGCATACCTTCGCCGAAGCGTGGAGTCCCACCAAATGTTGGCACGCTGACAAACTATGCATCCCCATTGAGTAGGTAGCTGCTGAACTTCAATTGGATACCAGTTCCTAAGCTTTTCTAGCTTCGCAGCATTTTTTCCTAACTTTTTGGCATGCTCATGTATCAGTTCTGGCTCAGGTCTTTTTCCAACCTTGATTTCATTCCACTTAATAGACAAGACCTTTGTGTCAAAGGCTTCTTGAACCAATGCTCCCTGACTCCTCAATTTCTTCTGAAGTGGATTCAAAAACACCAAATCAACTAGTAATATCGTTACACCCAGTAGTGCTGCATAGTTTTTTAGCTCTGGATGAATGATGCCTAACAGGGTCGCAGTCATTGCAATTGGCCCTGCAATAATCATTTGTGAACCGATAATTACTTTAGCCGATGAATAAAGTTGGCGCTGAGCAGCCAACATCTCAATTTGAGTGGGTGCGTTTTGTTTTTGATTTATATTCATAGTCAAAGGTAATAGCTTGGAAACTTGTCGTTGTAAAGCTTACCCCACCATTCAAAAGCTTCTTTAATATTGTCATTGATTGTGGCATCTCTTGCCTTCTGAGCGCGGGTTGAAGCTGTGGCGAGTTTGGACAAAGCATCAACTTTAAAGGCTTCTGTTTTACAGGGATAGATGTAACCAGATACACCCATCGGGTCTTGCATCATTGCCAATTCACTATCCCTAAGCTGCCGCAAGATTGTATTTATATCAATGTCATAGGCAATGCTTTTTTCATCAGCCGCAAACTTTGCAACTCGCATCTCAAGGTAGAAAGAAGAAATCTTTGCTCCCTGATAAAACTTCCATGCTTTAATAAAACGTATCAGCGGCTTAACTTTTCCTCCGTGTTGCTTATCAATGTAGTCCACGTATGCATTATGAGCATCAGGACTGGCTTCCATCCATCCGTCATTCCCGTCAGCTATTTCATAGACCTTGTAGCCATTTGACTCATTGACATAGTCTGCGACCACAATCTCAGTATCTTCAGATTTTTTGTCACCAAAGGGCACCAATACGGCAGGTGAATTTACTGCTACACCAGTATCTGGAAATCTCGTAGCAAGTGCATTCTTCACCTTAATCAGTGAAGCAGTAGATGTTTTAGTCAGTTGTGCAGTGGGGATACAAGCTAAGTAGTCAACATCGCTGTAGCCTGACACATTTGTTCCATTCCCAAATGATCCAATTCTAGTAAACCGATTCAAACCGAAGTTGCTTTTGAGGCATGCCTCAATCGAAGCTCGATGACTTTTTGCAAGAGCAGTCTCTGCTTTTGTAGCCTTGATACTAGTTAGAAAGTCATCAAAGCCCTGTGCAATTGTTCTAGGCATGTACACTCCCTTTATTATTAATTGCCTTTAATGTAAACATATAATAATGTCCAAACTTACAGTCCAAATTCCACATAGAACTAATCCAATCCCCCAGCCTCAGCAATCTCAATCAAGGTCGGAATGTGCGGCCCATATTCAACTGTTTCATTGATGCCTTTAGCTGAGGTAGTTGGTGGAATTGCTAGTCTCACACCACTGCCTACCTTACGGGCATGTTTGGCATAAAGCGTCTTGGCACGTATGATTTCATAGCTGTAGCCACGACCAATTCTATTGGCAATTTTTATCAGTCCATTTAGACACTCAGTGTAGGCATTGGTAATCTGGCTAGGTGAATCCCAATATGCAAAGATGTCTTCATAGTGATTGTGTACAGTCTTGGCAAGACTGTGGAATCGATCTAGTTCTTTTTCAGGCAAGGTGTTTTCCCATGCTTCAAAAGCCCGCATTGCAGAAACTTTGTCTGGGTCGTCGTAAATCCTGAAGAAAGCCTCTTTAAAATCGTAAGCCTGTGCCAATGATGGGATGGTCTCGCGTACCACTTCCAACGCATTGCGCTCTGCCTGGCTTAATGATGATGGTCTTTTTAACGTTAGCCAGCGGATGGATTTTTTTACCTGCACACGCTCATTTTTAGTTAGCGTTGATTGATACTTTTTCCGCTCTTCATCCAAGGCCTCGGAAGCCATTTTCAGCACATGAAATTTATCAATCACTAACCGTGCATTTGGCAGATATTCGCTGAATGAGCGTTTAAATGGTCTCCACATATCAGTGCAGACCCATTCAACTTTTTCTCGATCTGGCATATTTTTGAAGTATGGCTTCAGGTGGTCTTGAGTTCGGAATTCCAGCATATCAAAGACATTATTCGTGGCCAGATTGGTAATGACACAACGATAAGCGCCAGCTAAATTAACTTCATCGATCCCCATAATGACTGGAGTCTCATAACGGACAGTTTCTTCCATCTCTTCAATCAAATCATGAGCAATGTTCTTGATCGTATTTACAGCCAAGCCAGTCTGCTCTGCTAAGCTGTGAAATGTCATGCCAAGACAACGCTGTCGGATGGCATCCACAAGTCTCTTTGTTGCGCGGCGACGCTCATCCAGAAACGTGAGCTCCGGGGTGGATGTCTTGCCGCAAGCATCGCATCGATAGCGCGGTCGTGAGATTTCAAGCCGGACTGGTTGCATCTGCATAGGCGTATCTGCAAAAATATTTGTTCGTCTCCCGTGTCGATATAAAAGACGGGCACAATCAGGGCAGTGAGGCAGCTCGCCTTCCACTACTTCAGCAATAATGGTGATTGCACGGCTACTTGAATGCAAGTCAACCGGCTTTACGCCTGGCAGATTGAGAAGATCAAGCACCTATGTCATCCACATCAATATTGCGTTGATCTCGGATCAGCTCATAAATAACGTCCGTAAGTGCGGACATTGCCTGTCTATCTGATTTTAATACCAAGGTGGCCAACTGCTGATGTGAGGTTAAGGCTCTCACAACACCTTGCTGAACAGCACCAGGCAAATTACCCTTTAACGCTTGGTCTCGTGTGTTGTTCTCGACCTGCGCCATGACAACATCATTTTCTCGTGCAATTGAAACAATATGATTCACAAAGGTTGCTTGATCACGTAGCGGCGTGGCATCACCAAACAAGTGATTCAGTTTCTCGATTATCTCTACAAGAAAATGTGGGTTATCTCCTTTTGAACCGCCGCCTCCTGGCCCAACTGGTTGTAATGACGGAACCTCTTCGTCTTCTGAAGGTACATCCTGCTTGCTCTTAATGTCAAAGCCGGTGAGTACCAGACCTTTCAAATCAACATTTTCAGGAGTCTCACCGCTGAGTCTCTTCATGAGTAACTTAGTAAAGGCCGCAAAGTTTTCTAATTCAGGATCGCCAAAATCGATCAACTGCGCCACATAAGCGTAAGTTCGGCAGAATCGACCCAATCCTGATTTGAAAGCCATAAGTGTTTTAATTTGATCAGCATGCTCTTGCCGATGATGATCCGCTGATTTTGCTCCAGCTTCATCACCTTGACTATGCGCCTTATCGAAAGCAGCTTCCCACGTCACAATCGCTTCACGTAACATTTTTAGGCGCTGATTAAATAAGCGGGTTGGCCGCTCGGTAGCCGCGTACAGTGCTTTGTGCTGCGGTTCTTGAGCATGCGTGATGTCGCGAATCGTCTTGAAGCGGGCTTCTTTGAAGCTATCTAAATCTTCCGTCTCATACAGGCCTTGGGCATCTAGCTGCTCTTTAATCTCATAAACAACATTCACATCCTGTATATCGTCAATTTGAGCACCTTCATCATAGATGGCAAAAGCACGACGAACATTGGCAGGATCATTTACAAAATCAATAATAAATATCTCATCTTTGCCTGGTGCCATTCGGTTGAGCCGTGAGAAGGTTTGCACAATCTCTACGTCATTGGCGATTTTCTTATCCACGTACATCGCCACTAATTTAGGTTGATCAAACCCCGTCTGAAATTTGTCAGCAACCAACATCACGCGATATTCAGGCCGTTCGAAGGCAATACGTAAATCCTGACCAGCAACATCAGGGTTCATGTTTTCCTCAGAGAATTCGTCATTCTCATCAATCAGAAACGCATCTTCGGTAAACTCTGCATCGAAATCGTGCATCACTTGTTTACCGGTCATTTTCCCGGAAAATGCAATCAGCGAGTAAATGCCTGCATATTCGGAGTGCTTAGCAATGTAGGCATCAAAACTCTTTTTATAGCGAATGGCCGCTGCGCGGGAGCTGGTGACTACCATAGCCTTGGCTTTGCCATCTAAGCGATGCGCTACGTTCTTGCCGAAATGCTCAATGATAAATTGCACTTTCTGCGTTACGTTGGACGGATGTAATGCCATCCACTGCGCTAAAGCCCGCTTTGCGGCTTTGCCGCTGACGCGCTTAGTATCTTCAATCTGTTTGGCAAGGTTAAATGCTGTTTTATAGGGCACATAACCAAGCAGCACATCTAGAATGAATCCTTCTTCAATGGCCTGGCGCATAGAGTAGCGATGGAATGCGCGTGGCAGATTGTCTTTAGAGGCTGGCTGTGTAGGGTCTTGAGGGCGACCGAACAACATGAAGGTTGAATGCTTAGGCGTGCCGGTAAATGCAAAATAGCTGATATTTTCAGGGCGCGCACGCGACTTTTGAAGCTGCTCTAGCAGCTCCTCTACAGTCAATGATGCCATTTTACCGTTGCCACTCATGGCAAGCGCGGTCTGGAGTTTCGCTGCTGTTGAACCAGTTTGCGAAGCATGGGCCTCATCAATGATCACAGCAAAGTTTTTACCCTTTAATGCCTTGTCGGTCACAATAGCTTCCATGGCATAAGGGAATGTCTGGATGGTCACCACAATAATGGGCGTGCCAGCCAATAGCGCATCAGCCAATTGCTGACTTTTGGATTTAGAAGACTTTTGGCGATCTATGGCGGCAATCACACCAAATTGATGGTCAATCTGTTTTACCGCGTCTTGTAGTTGACCATCTAGCACGGTGCGATCTGTCACAATAATCACGCTGCTGAAGATAGCCTCGCCATTATCTTTGCGACACTTCACTAAATCATGCGCTGTCCATGAAATCGTGCTGGTTTTACCTGAACCTGCACTATGGTCAGCAAGGTAAGACATGCCAGGACCGTTTTTCTTGGCATCTTCAATCATGGCATTCACAGCCGACCATTGGTGGTAGCGCGGAAAAATTAGCGTTTCTTTCTTAGACCAGTTTCCTTTGAGGTCAACGACATCTTTTTTCTCGACATAAACAAAGCCGTGGAAAATACGCAACCAGGCATCGCGTTGGCAAACCTGCTCCCAAAAGTAGGCTACAGGATATTCACCATCCTTGCGCTCAGGGTTTCCTGCATGTCCTGCATTGCCTTGGTTGAATGGCAGAAAAAAGGTGTTTTCGCCATCCAGTTTGGTTGCCATCTGAATATCAGAATCAGACATCGCAAAATGCACAACAGCACCACGCTTAAACGTCAGTAGCGGTTCACGGCGTTTGGTTTTGGGGTCATAGGGAAGTCTGTCTGTGCGGTACTGATCCATAGCAGCGTCGGCTGACTGCGTAAAGTCTGTTTTCAGCTCAACTGTGGCAACAGGAATGCCATTAATAAACAACACCAGATCAATCGCCAGCTTACGGGATGGGTGATATTGCAATTGTGGTACCACTCGCAGAATATTGGCTGCATAGCGCTTCAATACATCGGTATTACGCTTATCCTCTGGAGCCGCTTCCGAAAGATCAAGATGCCCACAACCAGCGATAGAGAAGCCATTGCGTAAAATATTCGTGGTGCCGTGGTCTGTAAGCGCTTTGGCTAAACGATCCATGAGCACCTCACGAGTACGCTCGCCGTTATCCTTCTGGAGCTTAGTCCACTTCTCAAGTTGCGTAGCTTCCAGCCATGCAATCAAGTCCTCCGCATAGAGGGCTCGCTCGGTATCATAGTGCAGCGTATCGCCAATTTTCCAGCCCTGTGTCTCCAGTTTGGAAACAACATAGGCTTCAAAATGTTTTTCTTGGTGTGCTGTATCGCTCATACTATTTCCCCCTGGTTAACATCAATTCGCGATGAACCCGCGAACTCCAACAATCATCTCCTGAACGGCCACATCTGAGACAAACTCCCAATTACCATGTGCGGACTGGTTGCGAAGTTCAAGATAGGTATGAAGTCGCTTAGCCGTATTAACATCGACACCACCAACATTTTTCAGGGTTTCTAGTAGTTCAGCAGTCTTCTTCCTCTGACCGTCCTTCTTGGTTATATCGAGGCCTCTAGTTGTGCAGAGGCTGACCAATTTGGATTCAAGCGCAATTCCAGCATACAGGCAGGCAGTATTTGCTTCTTTCAATCCTGATTTCTCTACTGACGAAAGTAGTTCCTCGGCTTCACTCAAGTATGAAATACCTACTTCATCATAGATGCGTTGCTGAAGTGGTCGGTAATATCCCCTAGCAAATGCCTCGCGAAGCCCCTTCAATTGGCCAATCGTGGACGGGAATCCTTTCGGGCGAAGAGAACGGCAGCTAACGACAAATTGAATTTTTGTAGAGTCTAAGTTTGGAAGCGCATGATCAACCAAAGTGGCGACTTGATACTTCCATTGCTCAAATGCTTGCACATCTCTAACTATAGGCTCAATGATTTTCTGATGCCGAACACGGTCTTGAACCCAGCTATATGAACTGGTGATTTGCGGATTAAGCTCAACTTCAAACGTTTCGGCTTGAGCGATTAGCGAATCAAATTCTTGCAGTACTGAGTTTCGACTATTCACGCTGTCTCCCGAAGGTCAATTTGGCCGGTGACGGCAGCAGTAATCATGGCAGAACGACGCTCTTTGAGGAGGTCGATGCTTAGTTTGGTTTTCAGCGCAAGAAGATCAAGGCGAGCGGTTTCGTGGTCAATCCAGTCAGCAATAGAGCCTCGATGGTTGAGTGGTGGAAGACAGATAGTAACGCTCCCAATGGTATCTTGCCCAAGGCCGTATCGAGTGATTCCAGGCGCTTCTACGAAGAAGTAAGCTAGTGTTACATGTGATTGCATTGTTCGATGAATCAAGCGGGCGGTGTTGAGGTCGCCAGTCCGAATCTGTGTAAGGTGGTATCCGCAAACGACGCCTGGTACATCATCTGCAACAAGAGCGGGAATGCCAATATCGGAAGGGTCTTCCGAGTCTTTAGTGATGATTACATCGCCCTTTTGTAGAGAGAATTGCTCTATTTCAGCAGGACTGGCCGTTGCCTGCATAAATGACAAGTCTTTAGTGATGAATTCGTTGTAATACACATCGGTGTAGTTGCATAGACCTACAGCCGCCTGACCTTCGTAAGTTTTTTTATCGACGCTGCTGTTCTTAAATTCCGAGATATGGCGTAGGCGTTTCACTTCCCACCCCTCAGGCACTTCATCAATCCACTCCACCCCTGAATCTTTCATCTTGACGTTAAGGTTAATGCCTTTGGTGACAGCATGCGTAATGAGAGCCGAACGCTTTTCTTTTAGCAATTCAATGAAGCGGGTTTTCTTGGCGATGATGGCATCAATACGTGCGTTTTCGCGGTCGAGTGCTGCAATGATTTTAGCCTGTTCAGATTGGCTCGGTGATGGTACATAGATTGAGCCGACATGCTCCCAATCTGCTCTTGGCATTTTTGTACCTTCGCAGCCAGCTTCAATTTGTTGTGTGACTTCAGTGGTCAATAACCATTGTTGGAGCCATGGAGCCATGATTAATGTTGGCTGCATGACAAGGAATTCGGTTGAACAAACTCCATTTGAATCGCTAACGATGGCTTTCTTTAAGTATGGGCGAAGCTTTCCATACAAGACATCGCCTGATTTAAATACTCCCACTGTCGAATCTTCATTTTGACGTGAGTTTCCCTCAGTTGGACGATATTTTCCTGAGCCTGACTCAACATCTTCCAAACCTATGTATCGCCATCCTTCAGGAGCGTCGGTACATCTTTCATTTCGCAATGATGTAAAACGCTTTATTCTGGCAACATCCCATCCATCAGGCACATCACCAATCCACTCTACGCCTGAATTTTTGTATTTAGGGTAAGCTTTGTAATGACTCATGGATTCACCTCCTGCCAGATCGGTAGCGTCTGCCAGTTTGCGGGAAAGTCCATTGCAGAGGTATTAATGGCGTGCTGTTGAATCAGTTTTTTAAGACCAGTTCGCCAATGGTGGTGTGGCGCAACAATGTTCATGCAATGCAACAGAATTACCAAGCTGTTGTATAGTTTTCTGGAGCCATGCGCCCACTGCGCTGTTAACCCCGCTGGTTTCCTGCCAGGTGCTTTTGGCGTAATAGTGAATTCACGATTCCATAGCCTGCTGTGGTGTGCGCAGGTATTTCTAACCAATGAAAGATGACGTAGCCACGATGCCAATACAGATTCATCAACACCGTAAGTCTTGGCAATCGCTTGGCGCACCTGCATAGGTTTCAGATTGTCGTACCACCGAGAAAGCAAACCTAATGACATTACTTCACATGATGCCCATATCGGTGGTAACGCTTCGCTGTAGTTCTGGCGATAGTGTCCTATAAATGTTTCGTCAGAACGAGAAACTTCATCGGTAAGCTTGGTTAGGTTTTGTTGCCAGCGTGCAGCTTTGAAAGCAATCGTTGAATCAAGATGTGCATGCGGCCCACAATGATGCGCTAATTGATAAGCCCATGCACTACGGACGGATACTTCTATACGCTCGATAGCATCCAGCACATGCAGCCGCAACTGGCGATCAAAAATATAGAGATTAAGTACCGCATCAAAGCTGGTTCCGGGATGGAAGCGATGGTTATTGTGATCAGCCTCAAATGGCAGCCAATAAGCACCCATGCGATAATAATTGATGTGCTGAAGATAGAACTCAGCTTCTTGCGGATTCGCAACAACCATGCCGCGTTGCTGAAGTAGAGCAACTTGATCAGCCCAAGTGATGGCTGGTTTAGTGAAGGGTCGCGTCATGTTTGCAACCCTAGAAATGAGTAACCCGCCGGTTTGAGGATACACTTTCGTGCATAGCCTTGGCGGGTTTTGTTGCTTAACATCATATATTTAGTGCACGCGAAATGCAATACCTTATTTGCCGTTATAACGCCATTTGCCATCATATAAGTGCGCACTATTCAGTTACCTCACCCAATAACGCAGCAATTTCAGCTTCTACCTTTTTTAAATCAGCGTCAATATCAGCGAGTTTGCGTGGCGGCACATATTTGTAGAAAAAACGGTTAAAGTTGACCTCATAACCAACACGGCCAATGTCATGATCTTTGTCGTCTCGGAAGGATTCGTCAATATAGGCATCCGGCACATGGGGCAGCACCTCACGCGCAAAAAAGTCTTTAATATCTTCCGCAAGTGGTACGTTCTCATAATCCGTTAAATCAGTATCAGAAAGTGCTTGCCCATCTGCATCCAAAACCGGTTCACTTTCTGGGTCACGCTGTCCAAAAGCATTCACCAGTGCTTTTATCAGTGGCTTTCCAACCTTACCAATAACAGAAGATGTTTGTGCTGCTTCGCTCGCAAATGTTTCTGCCCAGTCAAAAGGTTGTATTGTGCCAAGGTGAATTTCTAGTGCTGCATTCCAAGCCTCTTGTTGCTCAGCAGATAGCTTTAACCATACTTTATCGTCATGCAGTTTATTCACGTTCTCGCGGTTGATTTGCAGAGACATTCTGAGCGGGCGTAGCACTCTAATGCGGCGATAACCAAAGGTGTGGTAATCAACCATTTGACTAAGCCCGCTGCTTTCAGCAGAGGCGTAGATGTCAACAATCTGCCGGCGTTGATCATCGCTGATGATACGGCGCTTGTTACCTTCATTCTTGATTGAAGTCCAAAGACTGGAGGCGCTGATAAGTTGCACTTTATTTTGACGCTGTACAGGTTTTTTATTGGACAGAATCCACAGGTAGGTAGCGATACCCGTCCTGAAGAAGATTTCTGTTGGAAGCATTACTATGGCTTCAATTAAATCATTTTCCAGCAGCCAGCGACGAATTTCAGACTCACCAGAACCAGCGCCACCATTGAACAGCGGTGAACCAGATAAAACGATGGCGGCACGACCTCCACCATTCTCAGGTAACTCTAATTTGCTGGCTAAATGCATCAGAAACAGCATTGATCCATCGTTGATGCGTGGCAAGCCAGGACCAAAGCGACCATCGTATTTCTTTTCTGTGTGTTCTGTATTTACTGCATCCTGATCCTTCTCCCATTTTTTACCGAAGGGTGGATTAGATAAGCAATAGTGAAATTTATCATTGGCAAATTGATCGTTAGAAAGTGTGCGGCCAAGTTTTATGTTTTTAGATAAATCACGACCTGGATCTGATTCTAGTGTACGCAACAACATG
>CAINWC010000441.1 GCA_903854305.1 uncultured Pseudomonadota bacterium
CTAGAGCGCATTCAACACCAATCCATTTAAGCACCTCACAGCAAAGTAATCTGGTGGGCTGTAATGAGATTGGTACACTTGATAAAGAATTATTTTAGCAATTACAGACGACTTTGAATTTTTTGTAAACCAGCAATTGCGCAATCAGCATCGGTCTTTCCACCGCCCACACCAATGGCACCGATAATTTCATCGCCCACTTTAATTAACACCGCGCCAGGACGCGCATTAAAACTGGTATTGGCTGCGATCTTATCAGCAAGCACTTTGTCTGTTTTGATCTGTTCTGTCAGTTGGCTGGTGGCTGTTTTAAATGTAATAGCTGTCACGGCTTTATTAGTGCTAGATTGCACACCGCGAGGTGATGTGCCATCTGCCGCTAACAACACTTTAAGTACACCTGCAGAATCTACCACACTGGCACCGATTTTTTGTCCACCAGCGGCAGAGCAAGTTTCAATTGCAACACGTGCAGCCTCAATGGCTAATTCTAAAGATGGGCCTTTTGCAGCTGGCACTGGCGGTGGTCTAAGCACTTCAGCTGATTTTGTAGCAGCATCTGCAGGAGCTTCAGCTGCACTTGCATTTACAGCTAAAGCACATAATCCTGCCAATAAAACATGGTTAAATTTGTTCATAGTAATTCCTTATTAAGTAAAGAATATTGTTAAATAAGTTTTAATGCATAGACAATAATGGGTAATATCACCGTTCAAAAACCTAAATGGCGAGGTCGCAACCGCAACCTCGCCCAAGTACATTAGGCAGACGCCTCGCTACAAGGCATCTTAGAGAGATGCTACAGATTATATTTAAAGGTTGCAGTCAAGTTACGTGGCGCACCAATATTCAGGTTCTGTCCAGCGCTTGACGTGTAAGTACTTTTAGAAATGGAATATTCTGTATCAAAAATATTGCGAGCAATAATAGATAATTCCCACTTCTTGTTGATGGCGCCTAGACCCAGTCCAAGTGTAGTGACGTTATAACCCTTCTGATAAGTAAAGTCCGCATGGTTATCACTAAAGTATGAACTTGAGCGGTAAGTATCCTGCAGAGTAACTCGGCCTAGGAAATCACCAATCGGAAATTGATAATTAGCACCATAGTTAATGGTGAACTTAGGTATATTAGCAATCTGCTGGCCGTTAGCATCAAAAAATTGCGTAGCGGATATTTCTGGCTTCTGTACTAACCATTGACCTTCATAGGTAGCTTTGTCATATCCAGCAGCCAAGTTGAAATCAAGACGGTTGCTATAGCGGTAATTTGCCTCTACTTCCACACCTGTCGCTAGCACCTTAGGCGCATTTCCCCATCCCGTAACTGCAGTGCCGGTGGCATCGTACCGAGTCCATGAAGCCTGATAATCCTTAACTTCGGTGCGGAACAGATTTGCATTCAACTGTAGTTTACGACCTAGCAGTAAACTTTTGAATCCCAGCTCATAATCCAGTGTCTTCTCTGGCTTAATAGTTGCTTCAAAGGTAGGATCTGATGGCTGAACATACTGACTAAAATAGATAAATCCAGATTTCACGCCACGACCAACTGAACCGTACAGAAGAGTGTCTTCATCCCATTTATAGCTTGGGCTAAAGTTTGCTGCAATCAAATTGGCATTAATTTCATGTCCATCAACAAAGCCAAATGCAGCACTAGCGCCAGTACTGTCATATTGTGTTTTACGCACATTTTTCGCTGCTGTAACTTGAGCGCCAGTTGCGCCAAGTGCAGCGCCCAGCGTATCTAAATTTTGACCGGCGCGATCCAATTGCGTAGATATCTTATTCTGCTTACTTTCACTGGTATCACGAATACCAGCAGACAAAGTAGCCTTATCAGTCACATGCCAATCAGCCTGTGCATATCCAGCTAAACTTTGTACTCGAGCATCTGTCACAGAGGATTTATACAATCCATCCAAGGAAGCGCGCAATAGTTCCCGTCCCGTACCAGAAGCAATTAATGTGGTGTAATCATTTTTCGAGGCATTCCATGCGCCAGCATCAGCGCCATAATAACTTGGGTCATCACTATTCACTTCAGCATTCAAATAATAGATGCCACCCTGATAATCAACTTTTTTACCTGCCCCAGTATCCGATGCAATACGTAACTCTTGAGAGAACTGGTCATTCCATAACTGTTGACCACTGTTGCTAACATAGAACTGGCCATATTGCCCGCCATTCTTAATATCAAAATCCTGATAGCGATATGCGGTAATTGACGTCAGTGTATGATCTGCTACATGCCAATCAAACTGACCTGAAACACCATATTGATTCGTAATCTGTGGACGCGCTTCTGAGTTGGCGATATCTGTAGTACCAACTGCTGGCTGATAAACTGAGCCATCTGCATTATGGAACCAAGCTGAGCGTTGCGCAAACTTTCCTAAATAGCCATAATTTACGTAACTACCAGTTGGTGTATACCCGATTGGATTAGTAACAGCTCTTAGAGTACCGTCAGCATAGGTGGCTGGGCCATTAGAAGCTAACACATTGCCAGTGTTCACTCGCTCATCGGAACGCAGTTTGTCTGCGATAAAGCGACCTGTTAGGTTTTCTGTTGGCGTCCAAAGCAACTGCACACGACCTGCGATTTTATTTGCTTCTCGCCATGTTTCTTTTGACAAACCTTGGTCACCAAGAGACTGATAAGTATTGGTATACAAACCATCTTGGCGATCGACCAAGAAAGTGCCACGGTATGCTAGCAAGCCATCGACTAAAGGACCCGTTGCAGAAAACTTACCTTGCAAGGTATTAAGCTCACCAGTTGTTACTTCAAACTTAGAGCTTGGCGTAAAACTTGGCTTATTGGTTACAATATTGATTGCACCCAATGAAGTATTTTTACCCATCAAAGTACCTTGCGGACCATACAATACTTCAATCCGATCAAGATCTACATAGTCTGACCAAGCTTGACCAGAATAGTAAAGCGTTACGCCATCCACGATGGTACCTACGCTCTGCTCCATCGAATCGTTTGCACCACCTCGACCTAAGCCACGAATACCCGGGCTCACCTTACGAGCATTTTCCCCAGGATTATTGAGTTGTAAGTTTGGCGCTTTAGCTTGTAAATCCCAAATTGACTTAATGTCTTCACGATCAAGACGCTCACCTCCTAATACTCTAACTGGCAATGGAATATCCTGAGCCAATTCAGCGCGGTTACGCGACGTTACGATAACGGCATCCAGCGTATCGGAACCTTTGAATTCAGCAGTTTTTTTCTTTTCTGGCAGAGTCTCTTCAACGACAGTTTCAGTTTTAGAATCAGATGCCTCAGCCTTGCTTCGTAAACTCTTTTTCAAGTCCTCCAACTCTTGCTTCAACCGCGCATTTTCAGCCTGCAAATCTGATACCGAATAATTCTCTGCTGCAAAGCTTGAGTCAGGTAAAAAGGCGCCAGCACCAAACGCAATGCTTAACGCTGCAATAATTAAACTGCGCTTAAGCTTTGGCGAGTATTGATTCAGAGCGGGATGACCCGACTTGGCAGAAAATGCTCTATTTGTATTACGCTGATGCTGCATGTATAAATCCCCTATGATTATGGACACATGAAAAATCATAGCCAATGACCGTATCCGATAACGACTATGGCAACATTCGTGCCATGACTAACGTTTTATAGTTAAAAAATATCTTTCTGCCTATAAAAAATCATATTAAATAAGTAGTTATATACATCAATCATTAATAGAAGCTGTTTGAAACTTCCTTAAAATAACGAAAAATTGCCTTGCGATCTGTTGCTATCACAGCAGCTATACCAACACCCTGCTGCAAAAACAACAAAAATCCTTTATGGAAAATATCCATCAATTACTTCAACTGCTGTTATAGCAACAGTCATGCTGCATTGATGTTGCCATAACAACATCAATTGATTTAATTTGCAGACATTATTGTTTAGCTAATTTTTTTAAAATTGTTCATATATAAAATTCAAGATACTGAATTTATTAGATAAATCCATTCACGCCATTCTAAAACCTTAACTGGCTAAGGATTTTTTATGTGATGGCACGATATGTGCTAATTATTTACTCAAAAATTAGTCATCAAATTTAAAATCCAAGTGATACGGCTTTGATGAATCAATCAGATACGAACCAAGAAAGTTAACTAAAATCAAATGCCAACAATCAAAATTAAAGTATGGGATTTACCACTTAGGGCGTTTCATTGGTTGCTGGTGTTTACCGTGCTTGCAGCTTATATCACAGCAGAACTTGGTGGAAATCTGACTGACTGGCATGGACGCATTGGCGCCTTAGCGCTAGGTTTGCTGGTTTTTCGGGTCACTTGGGGGTTTGTTGGCTCGACGCACGCACGCTTTGTAAGCTTTTTTCCGACACCAAGAAAACTGCTAACTTATCTAAAAGGTCATTGGACCGCTAATGGCCACAACCCGCTAGGGGCTTTATCAGTGCTGGCTTTATTGGGTGTGCTTACCGCACTGATTGGTACTGGCTTATTTGCTAATGATGATATTGGCTTTCAAGGGCCGCTGTTTAATCTGGCAAGCAAATCATTAAGCGATAGGCTCACCGCTTGGCATGAATTTTCATTCAACGTTTTGTTGATATTAATTGGATTACACCTTGCGGCGATTGCATTCTACTTTTTTTTAAAGAAAACAAACCTAGTCAAGCCGATGATTACTGGCAGCAAGGAAGTTCCCAAAGGTTTAGCCTCACAGACAACTGGTGGCGGAAAGGCTAGGTTCGTCATAGCCACAACGATTGCGGCCATCGTAGTGTGGTTAATATTTGGCGGAATAGTGGCCGAGCAGTTAAGCCCTGCACACAATATCCCGGCAAATGCCGCTATACCAAGCTGGTAATTGGCAACAATTTTTATTCATTTACGCATTTAACAAGGAACTAAAAGCATGAAACTAAAGTTAGCACTGGCAATACTACTCAGCACAACGACACTCGTCGCATCCGCTGGGCCGATTGAAGATCAAATCAAGACGCGTCAATCAGCCTATTCTTTCATGGGCTGGAACTCTGCCAAGATTAAAGCGCAAGTAGCGGATAAACCAGAAACATACAATAAAGAACAAGTGATCACCGCGGCCAATGTCATTGCCGCGATCGCTAATTCTGGACTAGGTTCACTGTATGGCCCAGGCACGGATCAAGGTATTGGCTGGAAAAAAACTGCGCTTAAACCAGAGTTTTTTGAGAAACAAGATGAAGCAAAAAAACTTGCCACAGATTTCAACCGTGAAGCCAATGAATTCGCTAAGGTCGCCGCAACCGGCAGCGTTACCGAAATAAAAGACAAGTTTGGTAAGTTAAGCGAGTCTTGCAAAAGCTGCCATCAAAGTTTTCGTATTCGTGAGCAGCATTAAACAATACGCGTAGAAACAAGTAAGCCCTGATAAACCAATGAGATGGATGCATGCAAAACGGAAAAGTTGTTCCTGGGTTATTATTAGCCATAGTGCTAGCGAGCGGTACTGGATGGTGGTACTGGAGTCATTCAAAAACCACTGCAGAAGCTAGTACACAGAATCCTCGTGAAGGTGGTTCTGGTAGAAAGCATGGTGGCGGTTTTGGCAATGGAGATAACCGCCCTGTGCCCGTTCTTGCAGCATCCGTTAAAACTGGTGACATCCGTGTAATACAAACGGCATTGGGGACAGTGACACCTTCCGCGGTGGTCACTGTATCAAGTCGCGTCAATGGTCAATTGACGCGCATCTTATTTAAAGAAGGGCAACTGGTGCATGCCGGTGAGTTACTTGCAGAAATAGATCCGCGACCGTTTCAAGCCGCTTTAGCGCAGGTACAGGGTCAGGCGCTACGCAACCAGGCATTATTACGTAATAGCCAGATTGATCTCGAACGTTACAAAACACTGCAAGGGCAGGACTCCATCGCCTATCAACAAGTGGATGCCCAAGCCTCTTTGGTGCAACAGTACCAAGGCACGGTACAAGCTGACCAAGGCTTGGTAGATAACGCTAAACTACAACTCAGCTTCACGCGTATCACCTCACCGATTAACGGCCGCATCGGCCTGCGCCAAGTTGATATGGGCAACAATATTACTACGGCAAACACACTGGCTGTCGTGAATACAGTTGACCCTATTCACGTGGTATTCACTTTACCTGAAGACCGCGTTTCAGACCTTGTTAACCGCTTTCAAGCAGCGAGAAAGTCTGGCAAAGGCTTATCTGTAGAGGCATGGAATAGAGGCAATACTAACTTACTCGCCAAGGGCAATTTACTCAGCCTTGACAACCAGATTGACACCACATCAGGCACAGTCAAACTCAAAGCACAATTCACAAATGAAGCCAGTGCATTATTCCCCAATCAATTTGTGAACATACGATTACTCAGCAATACACTTCGTGATGTCACAATTGTTCCCAATACGGCCATTCAACACGGCAGTGCTGGCACCTTTGTTTACAGAATTACTCATGGCAAAAAAGATGCCTTAAATGTTGCACTAAAAGATACCGCTAGCGATGCGCCACCAGACGCATCAAAACAAGACACACCAAAAGAGTTCTCCAAAGATGCGCCTAAAGATGGATTCAAAGGTGGGTTCAAAGATGGCGCTAGAAAAGGCGGCAGAACTGAAGTCGTAACTGTGCAGAATGTCCGTTTAGGGACTGTCGATGGCGACAATGTTGAAGTGATTGATGGGCTAGCACTTGGCGACCAAATCGTGATTAGCGGCATAGACAAACTAAAAGAGAACGCAAAAGTGATTGTGACCAAGCCTGACGATAAATATGGGTCTGATGGGAAATATGGGCCTGATGGAGAATCTGGAAAAGGTCAGCATAAAGGCCATCGCCGAGGCTCAGCAGATGTGCCCGCTAATGAAAAATCAGCACAGGATGAAGCAAAACCAAATCATCGCCCAGTCGAAGATCACCTCGCACAAACTAGCGATGCAAGCAAAAGCACTGGCATATCAGCTAAAGATACCAACCAGCATAATCAACAAGCTGGTTGGAAACATCGCAATACCGACCAATCTAACCGCCAATCAAATACTCAAGCAACTGAGCTGTAAGCCATCAGTATGAATCCATCACGTATTTTCATCGTGCGGCCAGTAGCGACCGCGCTACTGATGATCGCTATTCTGCTATCTGGCATACTCGCTTACAAATTGTTGCCAAGGTCGGCGCTGCCACAGGTCGACTTTCCGGTGATTCAGGTCGTCACGCTATATCCGGGTGCCAGTGCTGAAGTCATGGCCATGACAGTCACTGCACCCTTAGAAAGACAATTTGGCTCAATGTCAGGGTTGGCGCACATGTCGTCTACCAGCTCTGGCGGTGCCTCGGTAATTACCTTACAATTTTCCTTAAAGAATACGCTGGATGTCGCGGTGCAATCGGTACAAGCCGGCATTAACGCTGCGGCGAGCTTTTTGCCTCAAGACCTACCTAACCCACCAATCTACAATAAGGTAAATCCGGCGGATGCGCCAATACTAACGTTAGCCGTCAGTTCAAAGACACTCTCTCTGCCGCAGTTACGCGACTTAATCGACACGCGCATGGCGCAGAAGATCTCGCAAGTCTCTGGAGTCGGTCTAGTCAGCGTGGACGGCGGTCAGCGACCAGCCATTCGAATTCAAGTCAACCCTTCTGCGTTGGCAGCTTACGGCTTAGGTTTTGACCAGATACGCAGCGCTATCGGTGGTGCTAACTCTAATCAGGCTAAAGGCAATATTGACGGCACAAAACTATCTTATGAACTTGAAGCTAACAGCCAGTTAAGAACAGCACGTGAATACCAAGACCTGATTATCGCTAACCATAACAACAACCCAGTGAGGCTTAGCGATGTCGCAGAGGTTAAAGAGGCGCAAGAAGATGCTTACTTAGCCGCTTGGGCGAATGATAGAAAGGCTATTCTGGTCAACATTCAGCGGCAGCCTGGTGCCAATGTCATCGAAGTGGTAGACCATATTCGTCAACTATTGCCAGCACTTAAAGCTGGCTTGCCTACCGATGTAAGGCTATCAGAGCTAACCGATAGAACCACGACCATCCGCAGCTCGGTGAAAGATATTCAGTTTGAGCTGATCATGGCCATTGCGCTGGTGGTAATGGTGATTTTTCTGTTCCTGCGCACGGCATCTGCCACGCTGATTCCAAGCTTAGCTGTTCCGTTATCCTTGGTTGGCACGTTTGGC
>CAINWC010000442.1 GCA_903854305.1 uncultured Pseudomonadota bacterium
CTCAGCATTTTTCCAGATAAAATCTGCCAATGATGCCCCTGAACCAGCTTGCTCTGCCATTCCGTTCTCCAACCATGTTTTGCACGAAACAGCATATCACACCAAGATGGCAAGTCAACCATGTTTTGCACACAACGGATGAATTGTGTATTATCAATCTAAATTAAATTCCAACCCTAGAATGCACATAGCCCATATTATTAAAAAAATATTTATCTATTATATTCATGTAATTCAAAGGTTTTTGTATAAAAAAAGGGGCAGATTCTGCCCCTTTACCTACCGTAGACTTACTGTCTATTTTTCAAATTAGCCGCTATTCGAAGCCTTAAAGCGTTGAGCTTGATGAAACCACCAGCATCTTTTTGGTCATAAGCGCCTTTATCGTCTTCAAAGGTTGCAATCGTAGAGTCAAAAAGTGAGTTCGTTTTACTATCACGCCCAGTCACAATCACATTACATTTGTACAATTTAACGCGTACCCAGCCATTAACCACTGTTTGCGTATGATCAATGAGCGTTTGAATCGCAATGCGCTCTGGGCTCCACCAATAGCCGTTATAAATCATGCTGGCATAGCGTGGCATGAGGTCATCTTTTAAATGTGCCACTTCACGATCTAGCGTAATTGACTCAATCGCACGGTGCGCTTTAAGCATTATAGTGCCACCCGGTGTTTCGTAACAACCACGTGATTTCATCCCTACATAGCGATTTTCAACTAAATCCAGTCGGCCAATACCGTGTTTACCACCAATTTTATTGAGGTGCGCTAACAACTCATGCGGCTTCATGGCTTCACCATTCAAGCTCACAGGGTCACCATTGACATATTCAATATCTAAATACTCAGCAGCATCCGGCGCTTTTTCTGGGCTGGCAGTCCAGCGCCACATTGATTCTTCTGCTTCTGCAGCTGGGTTTTCTAAATGACGACCTTCGTAGGAAATATGCAACAAGTTGGCATCCATGCTATATGGGCTGCCGCCTTGTTTATGCTTCATATCCACTGGAATACCATGTGTCTCAGCATAAGCCATTAGCTTTTCACGGCTTAGTAAATCCCACTCACGCCATGGGGCGATGATTTGAATATTGGGGTTTAAGGCATAAGCACCCAACTCAAAACGTACTTGGTCGTTACCTTTGCCTGTAGCGCCGTGCGAAATAGCATCGGCATTGGTTTCACGGGCAATTTCAATTAAACGCTTAGCGATTAATGGTCGTGCGATTGAAGTACCTAATAAATATTCACCTTCATACACTGTGTTTGCCCGAAACATTGGTAACACGAAATCACGCACGAACTCTTCACGTACATCATCAATGTAAATCTCTTTTACGCCAGCAGCTTTTGCTTTTGCGCGTGCAGGCTCTAACTCTTCACCTTGACCCAAGTCTGCGGTAAATGTGACCACTTCACATTGGTATTCATCTTGTAGCCACTTCAAAATCACTGAAGTATCTAGGCCGCCTGAATAGGCTAACACGACTTTCTTGACGCCTTTAAGGCCGTCTTTTTTTACGTTACTCATTGCTTAAACTTTTCCTCAATTAAACTTTACCTAAACTTTAACTTTTCCCAACAACAGATATTCCATTAATGCTTTTTGCACGTGCAGGCGGTTTTCGGCTTCATCCCACACCACAGAATGGGCACCATCAATCACTTCTGCGGAAACTTCCTCACCGCGATGCGCTGGCAAGCAATGCATAAATAGTGCGTCTTTTGCCGCAACTCGCATCATATCGGCATCTACTTGCCAATCTGCAAAATCACGTAAGCGTTCTTCATTTTCAGCTTCAAAGCCCATACTAGTCCACACATCGGTAGTCACTAGATCCGCATTTTTAGCGGCTTCCATCGGGTCTGCAAACTCTTCGTAATGATCGTTGCCGTACAAGTTTGCGCGCTCAGCTTCAACTTCATAACCAGGTGGCGTAGAAACATGTACGTTGAAATCAAGTACTTCAGCGGCTTGCAACCATGTATTACAAACGTTATTGCTATCACCGATCCACGCGACGGTTTTGCCTTGAATAGGACCTCTATGCTCGATGAAAGTAAAAATGTCTGCCAGAATTTGGCAAGGGTGATATTCATTAGTTAAACCGTTGACGACAGGTACACGAGAATTTGCGGCAAAACGCTCAATGATTTCCTGCTCGTAAGTACGAATCATCACAATGTCACTCATTCGTGAGATCACTTGTGCTGCATCTTCAACCGGCTCGCCACGGCCTAGTTGTGAATCGCGTGTATTTAAATAAATAGCTGAGCCGCCCAATTGCTGCATGCCAGCTTCAAACGACAATCGTGTGCGGGTGCTGGCTTTTTCAAAAATCATCACCAA
>CAINWC010000443.1 GCA_903854305.1 uncultured Pseudomonadota bacterium
GAATATATATGATATGTAAGGAATAATTTTTTATGAGCAACGCGGTATGGCAACGAAAATTGAATTAATTGAGGCGCCCTTAAAATCAGCCCATAGCTGGCACTAAGACTGCAGCCCCACTAAACATGCCCGCACGAAGGTCTGCAATCGCTTGATTAGCCTGACTGAGTGGATAAGCAATACTATGCGTTTTAATAGGAATGCTTGATGCCAGCGACATAAATGCTAAACCATCGGCGCGCGTAAGGTTGGCGACACTTCGTAACACCCGCTCACCCCATAGCAGAGAGTAAGGAAAACTCGGAATATCTGACATGTGGATACCCGCACAAACGACAGTCGCCCCCTTGTTAGTGGCTTTCAATGCCGCAGGAACCAAAGCACCAACCGGCGCAAATATTAATACCGCATCAAGTTGACTGGGTGGCAATGACTTGGATGATCCAGCCCAGACTGCACCTAATTGTCTGGCGAAGTCTTGGGCCACGGCATCTTGTTCTTGAGTAAATGCATAGACCTTGCTTCCGTGATGGATTGCCAGTTGGGTAACAATGTGTGCCGCTGCTCCAAACCCGTAGATACCCAGATTTTTAGAGTTTTCAGTGAGTTTAAGTGCGCGATAGCCAATCAATCCAGCACAGAGTAATGGTGCAGCATTGATGTCAGAATAATAATCGTCGACTAAAAAACAATAATGCTGATGCGCGACAGTAAGCTCAGCGAAGCCGCCATCTATCTGATAGCCAGTGAAGCGGGCCTTATCACAGAGGTTTTCCCGGTTAGTTTGACAGTAATAACACTCACCACAGGTCCAACCTAACCAAGGAACACCGACACGGTCGCCTATAGAGAACAGGTCAACATTGGCCCCTTTTCCAATAATCTCGCCGATAATTTCATGCCCAAGAATTAATGATGGCTTTGGGTTCGGCAGTTCACCGTCAGCAATATGTAAATCAGTACGGCAAACTCCGCAAGCCAACACACGTAACAAGACCTGATCATCATTTGGAACAGGGTTCGGCACATTTTTATACTCAAGCGGAGCGCCTTGTTGGTTAAGAATCATGGCCTTCATATTAATGCTTCTTTACCATGTGATTTAATTACATGCCTCTATATAATTTTCAGAGCAGCATGATTAATTATTTGTGACGGAATCCTCAATATTTTGATTAGCGTCTTTATCTTTCAATGCCTTAAGTGCCTGATCTGCGGCCTTCTTAGTCGCTTCAACAGCTTTTTGCGCAGCAGCTCTAGTCGCGTTAACAGCCTGCTGAGCAACCTCTTTGCTGGAGGATGCTACTTTTTTTGTTGCATCCTCAGCCTTGCGTGTTGCTTCTTTGGTTGCCAGCACGGCTTCTTTAGCGGCTGCTTCTGCACGTTGCGCGGCTTCTTTTGTTGCCTCAGTTGCCTTGATAGTCGCTTCTTCAGCCTTGCGTAGCGCATGTTGCGCCGCTACTTCGGCTTTACGGGTCGCCTGTTTGACCATTTTAGCGGTCTTTTTTGAGACATTGTTAATGGCTTGCTCGGCCTTATCCGCAGCCACAATCGCTTCGTCAGCGGCTCGCTTTGCAGCCTCACTCGCCTCATCAGCAGCCTTCTTTGCTATTTCTTCAAACTTCTGTGCGGATACTTGATTTTCCTCAACCTCTTTTTTCATCGTATCTTCCGCAGCCTGTACTCCAGCAACCTGAATTCCAGCACAAACCAGTAGTGCAGACACGATTAAACATTTGTTTAGTTTCATCACTTTGTTCCTTTCAGATTTTTATAGGTCAATGCATTGATGCCGTACTCTTTACCTCGGCGCATCCGATGGCCTATATCCCGCTGGCGGTGGGGGTGGTGGGTATGGAGCGTTGGTAGACGGTTGCCCATATACGGGTTGCTGCTCTATGTGACCGGAGACTGGAACGCGATGGCCTTTGGCATACATGCATTGAATGTAGGCATTGTCGTAATGACGTTGCGTCCGGTATGAAGAGGCATTGCCCTCATCAACGCCTATCAAACTGCCAATAAACAGTCCTGTTGCGGCACCAGCACCAGCGCCTCTGCCACCGTCGACAGCAGCCCCTATCGCAGCGCCTAGTGCAGTGCCGACAACGGCGCTTTTAGCGAAGCTGTCACTGGAAGCTTGGTTGGCCGTTGCGCCTCCAATCTGTTCGTGGGCAAACTGCCGGCATATTGCATCATCATATCTAAATTGATCAAAATTTTTGCCTGTGCCTAGTAATGCCATTGCACTAGGACCATTTGGAACCGATGCGCAAGCAGATAAAACTAACATTACAGTAATCACCAAGGTGACTTTAAGATTGTTTTGCATAGTCATACTCCAAACCTATGGCTGCGGTGGTGGCGTAGGTGAAACCCGCTGCCAACCACTAGGGCATTCTTTTACATAAGGATAATAAGTTTCAGACTGTTCGCAGTAGTACCAATAATAGCTATCGGGCGATGTCTGTTGAGTGACTGACGGCACCTGCTCAATGTAAACCGGTGGCTGTGCTGGCTCCGGGGTCACTACAACGGGTGGTGGGTAATAGGAATATGGGTAGTAAGGAAATGGGTAATATGGATAAGCATACGGTGCCCCTAAATATAAACCGATGCCTGCATGACCACGACCCACATGGCCATGACTCGCATGACCGTGATTAGTCGGCCCACGAACTGCAGGGCCATGAGTAGCGCGTCCGCCAGACCCGCGTGGGCGATCAGCATAAGCAGTTTCACTGGCAAAAATCACAGCAAGCAGCATTAAACTGACTAGTAATTTAGTATTGCTCATCATCAGCTCCTTACATGCTATCAATCGCTTAAGTATTGCAGAATTCACTTGGGCTGGAAATATGTGCTAACACTTACAAGCTAACCACTGAACGGGCAGTTCATTTTTTTCTTTGATAATACCCAATGAGTTCGCACTGATCGATCACGTGTCCTTGCATCGCTTTTTCTAAGGTCGCTTTCGTTGCTGGACGTAAGGCTGGCAGGCGAATATCTAGTGCGTAAAGCTTATGAAAATATCGATGCCGACCAATCGGCGGGCAAGGGCCGCAATACCCAGTTTTGTTCCAGTCGTTAAGACCATTCAGTGTGCCGTCAGGCAGGTCTGGTAAACCTGAGTTTCCTGACAAGAGCCCCGTTGATTGGGGCGGAAGGTTAAATAACACCCAATGCACCCAGGTTGTTTTGGGCGCGGTCGGATCTGGCGCATCAGGATCATCAACGATAAGCACCAGACTTTTCGCATTCGCAGGAATAGCGCTCCAAGCCAATGGCGGCGATAGCTCACCACCGTCACAAGTATACGCGCTTGGAATGTCTGCAAGCTGAGTAAAGGCGGTTGAACTTATTTCCATGATTGAATTCCTTATGTGCATAAGCAGATCAGTCGAATCTACCAACTTCGACGATGCCAGCGACGGATAATAATATACCCACTGATGCGTACCATTACCCTCCTCCACTCTTAACAGAAAAAATATTGATTACTCAATCGCTATACGATGACCGCCCTTTTTCTGCTTCTTCACCAGATTCAGCGTCAGTACGCCATTCTCATAGCGCGCTTTACTAGCAGGCTCGTCAATAGCGGCGGATAGCTGAAACCCTCGTGAAACTTCGCCATAATAACGTTCGCTACGTAACGGTTTATCCTCTTTGGTCTCACTATCAAGCTGGCTGATATGTGCACGAATATTGACCACGTCGTTTTCAATATCTACATGGATATTTTCTTTTTCGGCTCCTGGAATCTCAGCATGCACGATAAACTCATTAGGATTTTCTTTCACGTCGACTTTAATCTGCGAGGGTAATGGGTCACCGTGCAACGGTTTGATAAAATAGCCTGGATTCACATCACGAAACAGCTCGTCAATGATGCCGCGATTAATAAAGGTCGTTAAGTTACTCATGTCGATTCCTCCTAAAGTTGTGTATAAAATTACGATTGCTACCAAGCTTTTTTGGAGATGAATCAAATAATTGCAATATACGTATGAACACCTATGCGAAGCGACTTAAAGCCTTGGCCATTAACGGGAGTTTCTGCTGCAATCTAGCCAACAACCCATTCGCTACCCATTAAATATTCAAGCTTATAGGGGTTAGCCCGTACGTGTTTACGCGGATTTTTGCCTATCAACGTATGGTGTATATTGAAACAATTGTCGGTATGGTGATAGTGCTTTAGATTGACTGACCAGCACCTAGACGAAGTATCTTTTTCAACGCTGAGGTTAAACACTGTGGTTAAACGTTAGTGCTGAACTTGCTAATAGAAGGAATTACCATTGAACATACCAATTAAAGCGCGCGTCTATAAGGTTGCGATAGGTGTTGCTATTTTTATTGGTGCAGCCTTATATGCAACAACAGTCGCGTATGGGCCACGCGTAGAGGAACCGCACACACCAATCGTAATCTCCGAGTCCGTGATTGCACCTGCGGAGCAATTAGGCAAGGCCTATGCGGCGGTTGCAGCGCATATCAAGCCAGCGGTTGTCAGCGTATATTCAGAGAAAATGGTAAAAATGCAGGAGTTTCCATTTCCGTTTGACGATAAGTTTTTTGAGCAATTCTTTGGCAATGCCGCACCCCGCCAACCAAAACAATATTCAGTCCCTCAGCGTGGTATGGGCTCTGGCATGATATTAGATCAAGAAGGTCATATTCTTACCAATTATCACGTGGTAAGCGATGTAGACGAAATAAAAGTACAGCTTGCCGACAAGCGTAGCTATAACGCTAAAGTCATTGGCTCAGATTCAAAGACAGATGTTGCTATTATCAAAATCATAGGCGATATACCAGCCAATCTGCCCAGCGTACAGTTAGGCGACTCTGACCTGTTGGAAGATGGTCATTTGGTCATGGCAATAGGCGCGCCATTTGGTTTAACGCAGACGGTGACCCACGGCATCATCAGCGCTAAGGGGCGCTCGGATGTTGGCGTTGCCGCCTATGAGGATTTTCTTCAAACGGATGCACCCATCAACCCGGGTAACTCTGGTGGGCCGCTGGTCAACATGCGTGGGGAAGTCATTGGGATGAACAGTGCTATTGCGACAGGTGGCGCGCAGCTAGGCGGCGAAGGTCAATCTGCGGGCGTGGGCTTTGCCATTCCATCGAATATGATTAAAGCCCTGTTACCTACGCTAATCAAAGGTGGGCAAATCACCAGAGGCATGATGGGTATCATCATTCAGGATCTTGATGAAGATCTGGCAAAAAACTTCCATGTCCCAAACAATAAGGGTGCGCTAGTGTCTCAGGTTGCCAAAGATTCTCCAGCGGAGAAGGCTGGCATCAAGAGTGGCGATGTGATTGTAAAATTTGGCAACACTGAGGTAACCAACACCCGTCAATTACGGAATCTTGTTGCCGCCACTCCGCCGGGCAATAGTGTAAAACTCAAAGTGATTCGGAACGGCACTGAACGTGTGTTGAGTGTGACGATTGCAAAAGTAGCCGCTGAAACCACAGAGTTTGCTAGAGGCCGAAACAATGCCATGAATCAATTGGCGAGTATTGGACTAAGTGTAAGCTCGTTGACGCCAGAATTGGCGCAGCAGTTTAACTTACAGGAAGAAACTGGCGTTTTAATCTCAGGGGTTGAAGAAGGCAGCGCTGCATCAGCAGCAAACCTGCAAGTGGGCGACCTCATTTTAGAGGCGAATCGTGAGCCTGTTAGCAAGATAGAAGACCTTCAAAGCATATTAAGTAAGGCAAGGAAGCAGGTCTTGCTTCTCATCAAGCGAAAAGGCTCGAGTATATTTGTCGTGATTCGACTGAGATAAGATGAACCGCCTTTTGCAGATCATCATCTTGGCATGAAATACTACCTGCCATGCATGTGCAAATTTCACTCCTTGAATGTCCTATAGTCAGTTCGTTACCACTGGAAATTGTTGAGCGCAAAGGTTTAGGTCATCCAGATACCATCTGTGATGCGCTGGCAGAAGAACTTAGCCGCAACCTATCCAATTATTACCTTGATCACTTTGGGATGATTTTGCTGTTGGCGCGCGTTTAAAATTACCCAGGTGTGCGCGTTGTAGAATTACCCAGAGTGAAGGCCGTCTAAAAATGACGAGCCTGTTGATAAGTGTATCTCATTTATGCAGAATAA
>CAINWC010000444.1 GCA_903854305.1 uncultured Pseudomonadota bacterium
GTATTAGCCCATGCCGCCTTAGGGGCGGCTATAAGCCAACTGTTAGGCACGGGCTGGCAAACAGGTGCAGCGGCAGGCGCTTTGGGCGATGTACTACCACAAGTATTGGCTAAAGCGTTTGAGAAAGACCCAGTGACAGGCAAACCACTAGACGACGCTGCATTCAAAGCTGCTAACACTATCATCAGTGCAGCACTCACTAGTGCCACGGGTGGTGACTTAGCCAACACCATCAATGCAGGCATGGTGACGCAGAATGCGGTGGCGAATAATTATTTGAAGCATCAGGAAATCAGCAGGTACTGGAATGCAGTGGCTGCTTGCTCAAAAGGTAACAATACTGCTTGTCAACAACGAGATGCCTTGAAAGCCGAGAGTGATAAGCGAGATGCGAAATTAGCCAACTGTGAAAGTCAGAGTAGCTTCAGCATTGAATTTAATGTAAAACAATGAACTATTCTCCGCTTCCAGCAGTGATAGTAGCTGATTGATAGCCACTTCATTAGCAAAAAATTCAAGGACAACAGGCAACTCACCAGCCAACTCAAAAAAGTGTTGCTCATGCAGGCGTCCATGACGGCCAAATCCTGCCATGGCACGTACCGCTGATCCGCCAGGGATACCGATATCCTCGGCTTTCTTCATAATCCATTCGTATAACAACTCACCATGAAGGCGTAATTGCTCTGGTACAAATAATTTCAGATAAATTCCTTGCATCATCTTAACCTCGTATTAACTGTACAGTAAGTAAACCTAAGCCGGTCATGACCAGCGAACCTAACACATGCACTAATATATGCGTTATTGCCCAGCCATACTGACCACGCGATAATAAAGTCACCGCTTCAGCAGAAAAAGTAGAGAACGTAGTCAAGCCTCCAAGAAAACCTGTCATTACAAAAAGTCTAAGTTCTGGAGAGAACGTTGAAGTCATCGTAAACATTCCCATAAACAAGCCCATTAAATAACTCCCAACTAAGTTTGCAGCTAAGGTACCTAGTGGCAACGCTGGCAATGTTGCATTAAGCATTATCCCCAAACCCCAACGCAGCCAAGCGCCTATTGCGGCACCCATACCAACCGCTAAAAAACCATTAAAACCCATACTAAAGTCCCCAAAACAATATTAAAGCTGCTTATTTATACAATATAATAATGCATCAACGTCATTATGAAGAAAGTATATTTTGCGCGTCTTATTTGTTACCTCTGAAGTGTTTCCACTCATTAAAACGGGAGGTTTGGCAGATGTTAGCGGCTCACTGCCTTCCGCTTTACAAAATATTGGGGTTGACATTCGTATTCTGATGCCAGGCTACCCAGCCGTATTAGATAAATTGACCGATCTTCAAACGATTGCTTCGTTGGAAAATCTGCCAGTTATTCACAACGCATCACTCATGATGGGTAGGATTGCAGATACCCAAGTAAAAGTCATGGTGATTAAATCAGCAAGCCTTTACGAGCGCGATGGTGGTCCGTATTCCGATGCAAATGGACTTGAATGGCTAGATAACCCTGTACGCTTCGGCGTACTCTCAAAAGTAGCGGCTATTTTAAGTGGTCCGCACTCCCCAATAGTTGATTGGCAACCTAATGTTGTACATTGCAATGATTGGCAAACTGGCCTAACGCCTGCTTACATGAAGCTGGTAGAACATTCGCAAGCAAAGTCCATGATCAGTCTACACAACATGGCATTTCAAGGCTGTTATGCGCCAGGCTGGCTATCAACCCTGGAATTGCCTCATACAAACTTTGCGGTAGAAGGCTTTGAATACCATGGGCAATTATCATTTCTAAAAGCAGGTATTTTTTATGCTGATGCCATCACTACGGTCAGCCCAAGTTATGCAAAAGAAATCCAAACTGCAGAATTTGGCTTTGGACTAGAAGGTTTACTAAGTAAACGTGGAGATGAAATCAAAGGTATTTTGAACGGCATTGAAACTGATGAATGGAATCCAGAGGCTGATCCACACCTAATCAAGACCTATAGCGCGACTAAACTAGCGGGTAAAAAACTGGTTAAAAGCGCATTACAGGAAAAATTAGGGCTTCATATTGATGCAAGCGCACCTTTATTAGGCGTAGTAAGTCGCCTAACACATCAAAAAGGCCTAGATATGCTGGTGCCTATCATGCAAAATTTACTAGATTCAGGCTGCCAATTAGCGTTACTTGGAAGCGGAGAAAGCGCACTTGAAAATGCGTTTAGTAACTTGGCAATAAACAATCCTGAGAGCGTAAGTGTCACGATTGGCTACAACGAACCGCTTTCACATCAAATTATGGCGGGATGCGATATGTTCATTATGCCTTCGCGCTTTGAACCTTGCGGGCTTAATCAGCTATATGGTTTAGCTTATGGCACACCGCCAATAGTTAACGCCACTGGCGGGCTTGCTGACTCTGTGGTTGATACCAATATCATTACCTTTAAAAACAAAACTGCCAATGGTTTTGTAATGAGTGAAGCAAGTTCAGCAAGCCTGTTAAGCTGTATAAAACAGGCTTTAAATGTATTCAATAATGATGAAAGTGCGTGGCGTCAAATTCAGAAGAACGGTATGTCACTCAATTTAAGCTGGGATAAAAGTGCGCTGGAATATTTAGCTGTCTATCAAACGCTGACGAAACCAGCATAGCGAATTAATACATTTCAGGGTGGCTGAAAACTTGGCATAGACAATGCTTAATATCAATTAAGCTTCTCCAAAGCGAGTTTCTCCTCACTCAAGGGCGTCTTGCAAGACGCCCTCTTTTTTCCCTTACAATATTAAAGCGTTACTTAACGATAAAGTGCTCGCGGTAATATTTAAGCTCATCAATGGATTCGTAGATGTCTGCCAAGGCTTCATGTTTGCTGGCTTTTTTGAAGCCAGAGTAAATCTCAGGTTTCCATCGACGTGCAAGCTCTTTAAATACGCTGACATCCAAATTACGATAGTGAAAATAGCTTTCCAAATCTGGCATGTAACGTGCCATAAATCGGCGGTCTTGGCAGATTGAATTACCACACATAGGCGATTTTCCCACAGGTACGAACTGTTGCAAAAACGCAACCATCTGCAAAGTGGCTTCTGCTTCATTTAAAGTTGATGCTTTTACCTTCTCTATCAGGCCAGAACGACCATGTGCGCCTTTATTCCAAGCGTCCATACCATCTAAAACAGCATCACTTTGATGAATCACGAACACTGGTGACTCACCTAACACGATCAAATCAGCATCGGTTACTACAACTGCAAGCTCTAAAATACGGTCAGAATCAGGCAATAAGCCACTCATTTCCATATCGAGCCAAATTAAATTATTTTGATTAGTGCTACTGATTAACTCTGCCATCGTGATTTCCATTAAAATTTTAAGTTAAAAGCAATCTTGATGAACTAACATCAATAAAATGCTTCACAATGTAACCATATTAACCGAACTAACTAAATTATGCCTTTCGCACCTACTTTTATCTTAACTTTTACGTTTATCACTTTACTCATATCCACCACCTTAATTCGCGTGTGGCTAGGTCGTAGGCACATTGCCTATGTGCAAACGCACCGAAATCAAGTGCCAGCCGCATTTAAAGAAAGTATCGCTTTAGATGCGCATCAAAAAGCAGCTGATTACTCATCGGCTAAAACTAAATTAGTAATCATTGAAGCCTTTGCACAAGCAATATTACTGGTGGCGTTAACACTAGGCGGCGGATTACAACTGATTGATGAGATTTGGCGTAATCTATTACCCACTCAAGAGATTATTCGCGGCGCGCTTATCATTTGTAGCGCAATGTTAATCAGTAGCTTTATTGACTTGCCTTTTGAATACTACAAAACCTTTGTTGTAGATGAACAGTTTGGTTTTAACAAAATGACACCTGCGATGTTCTTTAGTGACCTTGTTAAACACAGCCTCGTTGGTATTGCCTTAGGTGCGCCTATTTTGTTTGCTGCACTATGGCTCATGCAAGGCGCGGGGCAATACTGGTGGCTTTATTTATGGTTGGTTTGGAGCGGATTTAATCTGCTGATGCTGGCGGTTTATCCTACATTTATCGCGCCTTTGTTTAACAAATTTTCACCACTACAGGATGAAATATTAAAACAACGCATTGAGGCACTACTTACAAAATGTGGCTTTAAATCACAAGGTCTATTTGTGATGGATGGCTCTTCACGTAGCAGTCACGGCAATGCTTACTTTACCGGCTTTGGTGCATCAAAACGTGTTGTGTTTTTTGATACATTGCTGGAAAGATTAAATGCAGATGAAATTGAAGCAGTATTGGCGCACGAGCTTGGTCACTTCAAACATCACCACGTAATAAAACGTATTGCACTCATGTTTTTTGTAAGCTTTTTAGGTCTAGCCTTATTGGGTTGGTTAATCAATCAACCTTGGTTTTATACCGGTCTAGGCGTAGCTCAGGCGAGCAACTACATGGCTTTAATATTGTTTTTACTAGCTTCACCAGTATTCTTGTTTTTATTGCGTCCAGTCATGGCAAGCTATTCACGCAAGAATGAGTTTGAAGCAGATAGCTATGCAGCCACACATGCCAACGCAAAAGACTTAATTGAGGCGCTAGTAAAGCTATATCGTGATAATGCCTCTACACTAACGCCAGACCCATTACATTCGGCTTTTTATGACTCACATCCGCCGGCAAGTATTAGAATCTCTAAGTTAGCTGCATATACTTAAATAATAGTTTAAGAGGTGCATATGAAATCACTATTTTTATGCTGTTTGTTACTAATCGCTAGCAATAGCTATGCCGAACCATTCAAGAATGCAGATGCTTCAGCAGGCAAAGCGCTTGTAGATAAGAATTGCATCAGTTGCCACGCTAAGAGCTTTGGTGGAGATGGCTCATCCATTTACACGCGAGAATATCGCAAGGTTAAAACATCAAAAGGCTTAGTGGCACAAATACGCAATTGCAACACCATGTTAGGCTTAAAATGGTTTGAAGACGAAGAACTGAACGTTGCCAGCTATCTCAACAAAACTTACTATAAATTCTCAGAATAATAGGATACTTTGCACATTAACGACTCTATCAATACGCAAGATAAAACACGCTTGCAAGGCACTATCGTAGCGGCTTACGGCAAACGATTTCAAGTTGAATTATCCGATGACAAGAAGCGCATTAGCTGCGTGACTCGTGGCAAAAAAACAGATCTAGCCTGCGGTGATGTGGTGACGATACAACTCACTGATAAGCATGAAGGTGTAATAGAAACCATCCTACCAAGGAAAACACTGTTATATCGTAGCAATGCTTTTAAAAGCAAAATGTTGGCTTCTAACGTAACGCAGATTATTATTGTATTAGCCACCCAACCAAGCTTTTACGAGGCTTTGCTGAATCGTTGCTTAATAGCCGCTGAAGCTGCAAATATTAAAGCCTTAGTCGTGTTAAATAAATGTGATCTGGCTGATAACGATGATGCTAAGCAAAAATTAGCCCTGTATACAGGGCTTGGTTATCAAGTACTGGCACTATCGGCAAAAAAAGATATATCTTCTCTTAGGCCCTATTTACAAGGTGAGGCGAGTATTTTAGTCGGTCAGTCTGGCATGGGGAAATCCACCATTATCAACGCCTTATTACCGCATGAAGAGGTACGTACTAGAGAAGTGAGCCTTGTGTTAGATAGCGGCAAACACACCACCACCGCAGCACATTTATATCACCTAGATGAACATAGCCAGTTAATAGATTCACCAGGCCTGCAAGAGTTTGGATTACATCACCTCAGTACAGATGAACTTGAACATGCTTTCATCGAATTCAGACCATTTTTAGGTAAATGTAGGTTTAACAATTGCAAACATTTACAAGAGCCAGATTGCGCCATTAAAGATGCGGTGATTGCGAATTTAATCACACCTGAAAGATTGGCTATTTATAAAATGTTGCGCACTGAAATATCGCATTAACCTCTGATATGAATTAAACACAAAATAGCTCAATAAATTACAATGAAGTAGAGTCGCTTATTTAGTAAAACGTGCATTTTTAAAAGCTCAATCTGAATATATTTTCTTACGAATCGATCATGCAATTTAACAAAGTTTATTTTGGTAAAGAAGTGTAAATCGAGCCTAGAAAAAATAAGCTCTATCATATAATTGTTAGCCTGTTTACCTAATATACCAAAGGTCTTATTGAGTGAATAATATTCGTCGACAAAAAATACAAACAGCCGAACTAGATATTGGTATGTATGTATGCGAGCTCGACAGGCCTTGGCTAGGCACCCCATTCATGCTTGAAGGTCTACTCATTGAAGAGCAAGAACAAATACTTCAAATTGCAAATTTGTGTGAATTTGTTTATGTAGACCTAACAGTCTCGGTGGGCAATTACTTCACAACTCCGCCAAAAGAGAATATTGCTCCTGAACGTAAAAGCATCATTGCACGTATAAATCCTAAGGAAGATTCAACGACTATTTTGATGAAGAAGCAAGGTAATGACCTTGCCGAATTAAATACGAACGAAGCCAAATTTTCATTTTTTGATATTTTAAAAGAAATTAA
>CAINWC010000445.1 GCA_903854305.1 uncultured Pseudomonadota bacterium
ACGTTCTCAAGTTTGATTCTATATTCACATGATGGTAGATGCCCTTCCAGCTTACCATTAATGGCTGTTGTCTCAACTTTACAATAAACACATTGATACTTGTGCATTTGACCCTCTAAATGCTCTTGCGGAAAATCTATGTAGTATGGTTTTTTCATTGCTGTTGTCCTTAAACGTAATAAATGTTTTTTTATTTTAGCCAATAATACCACCATAGAAATGGTAGTGGATTGAACGGACTTCTTTAGATTAGTTTTTTATAAAAAATTTAAAACTAACCATACGCTTTTCAAATCTAACATTCAATTTAAGTTCGCTATTGTCAAGCATTTAAAGGGATTGCAAGTATAAAATACCTTAAAAAAATCAGCCAAATTAGCTTGACTTATACACATACATTCAATGTTTTACATTAAGTATTACAAAAACCCTTATAAATCAATAGCGTTAATGTAAGCTATTGATTATAAACATAATGTAAAAAAGGTTAAAGTTTAAGCTTTTTAAAAAAACCCTTACAGAACGACAAGTTACAGTTTCAAGCCACAAGTAATCACAGAGTTATCCACAGAGATTGTGGAGACTAGAGTTTGCTTCAGGGATGCTTCATAAAGTCAATGATTTTGATTTTTTAAGCTTGGTGATGAATTACTTTGCAGCCATAATAATCAGGACGTTCCGGTCCAATCATTAGTCCATTTAAAACCTCGAATCAATGTACATAAAGTAGCACTTGTGATGTTGAATACCTTTTATAAGATCACATAGAACTGTTTTATAATCGCAAGGTCGTATCACTTAATTCAATATTTAAATGCATCATCAAAGCATGATGCAACTTGGGATGTGCATGAAAAATAAACTGCTATGGTTATTGTTTGCCTTTGTAACATCATCGCAAACGGCTCTATCACTTGAAATTCCGCAACTTAAACCGTTGCAGGAGCAATCTCAAGCGGCACATCTAACCGCTGAAGTGTTGACGCGTTACCATTACAAACCGGTAAAACTCGACCACACAAGTTCTTCGAAAATATTTGATAACTACCTAAAGTCATTGGATGGTCAGCATATATTTTTCCTGCAGGCTGATATCGACCAGTTTTCCGAGGCTAGAACTAAACTTGACGATGCCATTCTTAAGGAAGACCTGGCTATTCCTTTTGCCATTTTCAACCTATACCAGCAGCGCATTGTCGAGCGCACCACCTATGCGCGCTCATTGCTTAAAAAGGGCTTTAATTTTGAGAAAGCAGAAAGCTACCAATACACGCGTGAAAAATCAGCTTGGGCACAATCTCAAGATGAGATTAATGACCTTTGGCGTAAACGTGTTAAAAATGACTGGCTACGTCTAAAGCTAGCAGGTAAGGACGATAAAAGTATTGTTGGCACCTTAGATAAGCGCTATGAAAATACACTATCAAGCATCGCTAAAATTAAAAATGATGATGTCTTTCAGACCTTTATGAATGCCTACACGATGACCGTAGACCCGCATACCAATTATTTTGGCATACGTGCATCAGAAGATTTTGACATTTCGATGAAACTATCGCTCGTTGGTATAGGCGCTGTACTGCAAGACAAAGATGAGTACACGACCATCAGAGAACTAGTCACAGGTGGTCCAGCGGCACTTTCAGGAAAACTGAAAGTCGGCGATCGCATTGTGGGGGTTGGTCAAAGTGAAAATAAACCAACCACAGACGTGATGGGCTGGCGGCTTGATGATACAGTAGCATTAATACGTGGCGCCGAAAACTCAGCGGTAGTATTGGATATTTTACCCGTGGAAGCAGGTCCAGATGGTCAACATAAATCAATTACACTCACCCGAAAAAAGATTAGTTTAGAACAGCAGGCTGCAAAAAAATCTATTATCGAGGTGAAAGATGGCAATATAAACCGTCAGATTGGTGTAATTACTTTGCCTGTATTTTATCAAGATTTTGGCGCACGACAAAAAGGTGATAAAAACTATAAAAGCGCGACTCGTGATGTTTCACGCCTATTAGATGAACTCAAAAAAGCTAAAGTAGATAGCGTATTAGTCGATCTACGTGACAATGGTGGCGGATCATTAGATGAAGCCATTGAGCTCACTGGTTTGTTCATAGACAAAGGTCCAGTAGTGCAAGAGCGCGATGTTAAAGGTAATATTAAAGTAGATAGCGATACCAACGCAGGTGCCGCTTGGAAAGGGCCGTTAGGTATACTCATCAATCGTGGCTCTGCATCTGCCTCTGAGATCTTTGCCGCCGCGATACAAGACTATGGCCGCGGAGTTATCATTGGGGAGCAAAGTTTCGGAAAAGGTACGGTGCAATCTGTCGTCGATCTAGATCAACTGGTTAAAAACGACCAACCAAAATTTGGTGAGATTAAGATGACGATTGCCCAATTTTTCCGCATCAATGGCGGTACTACGCAACTACGCGGCGTGATGCCCGATATCAGCCTACCATCAGCCTCGGATACGGAAAGCTTTGGAGAGTCCAGTTTTGATAACGCCCTACCTTGGTCACAAATCAAGGCAGCAGACTTTACCCCAGCAGGTGATTTAAAAGCGCTGGTACCCATGCTTACAGCAAGCCATGATGCTCGCATCAATAAAGACAAAGACTACCAATATTTAATGGAAGATATTGCCGAATTTAATGTTCAGCGTAAAAGCAACCTGATTTCACTTAATGAGATTGAGCGTCGCAAAGAACGAGAAGTGCGAGATGCGCGCTTGGCCTCTCGTGGAAAAAGTAGCGATACTGACAAAAAGTCCATCTCATCGCCAAGTACGGCCACGCAAAGTGCTGCCATACAAGATGATGGACTACAGTCAAACGAACGCAATATCGACAGCGACCTAGCCATGGAAAAAGTAAGAAAGAATAACAAAGATATATTGCTCAGTGAATCCGCACATATACTGAGCGATGAGCTTAACTTACTTAAAACCAACCCCAAACTCGCCGCCAGCGTATTGCCAAATATTAAAATTCACTGATAAGCGGATATGATTAACATTTGATTTAAATCAAAGCCCTAGGTTAATCGGCAAAATATTATTATGCTTCTTGCACACCAAGTAGAAGCGTTCGAACTGAACAGTTTACTTGGCTGCGATTTAAGGTTAATTTCGAATTTTCAATAAATTCGAATCACCTGTAATGATTAGGAGCACATGATGTATTTTCTAGGGTGGCAAGGAATCTATACGTTTGTTGGCTTAATGGTTGCGATTGTTTTAGTGTTAGTAGCATTTGGCAAGAAGGTTAAATAGTCGGCAGATAATATTAATGTGGGCTATGGTGTTATCGTCATAGCCCATATTTGCAATATGGGTCTAAGTCGCCGTCTAAATAAAGTCGCTTTCTAAATAATCTTTCGACAAGCAAGCTTAATTATAGCGCTCACCCCGATCAAACATTTCCCTTATGCCCAAGCAAAATGAACGTATCCACAGCACCTTTGCCTTTAACATCTACACCCTGCCGAGCTGAAAACACATAAGTACTCTCAAGCAGACTTTGCGTTGCCAAGGTGACCTGAATCGCATCGGTCATAGAGGTATCCTCCATACGGCTCGCCATGTTCACGGTATCACCCCATAAATCATAGCTAAATTTACTGCTGCCAATTACCCCTGCAACCACTGGCCCGGTATTAATGCCGATGCGCATGTGTAAATCTATGCCAGTCTTAATTGCAACATCACTTAATGCAAGTTGCATTTCAAGCGCCATTGCCGCAATTCTTTGCGCATGATCCGTACAAACAACTGGGGCACCAGAAATCACCATGTAAGCATCACCAATCGTTTTGATTTTCTCAACATGATATTTTTCTGCTAACTGGTCAAACCTCAAAAATACCTGTGAGAGTAAATCAATCAATTGCAATGGTGGCATTTTTTCAGACATTTGCGTGAAACTAACCAAGTCAGCAAACATCACCGTGACAGATTCGTAATGATCTGCAATTCGCATGTCATTGGCTTTAAGCCGTTCAGCAATCGCGGCAGGCAAAATGTTGAGCAATAACTTGTCTGACCTTGCTTGTTCTAGCTCTAAAGAAATCATCACACGCTCTTTTTGCGCCTGAAAGTAGCGTAACACACCATACAATATAGAAGCTGTACCGGTAATATTCATCAAGAAAAAAGCGTCTTTTACATCCACTGGAATAGGCATTGCATTGCCTGCAAAATAATGATTAAGTTTCCATGAAATAAAAGCTAGGCCAATAAAAAGCAAAAACCATGGCGTTGATTGACGAGTACCAAGAATCATCAGCGCACCCACTGGCGACAAAATCGCCCAAATAGCTACCCCACTAGAAGCTGCGAAACCACCGATGGCCCATTGCATAAAAAATGGCATCACCAGCAACATCACCAGCTGGGTGAACGTGAAATATTCAAAGCGTTTATAGCGATAAAACAATAAAAGACTCACATAAGAAATCACCAAATAGAAATATGGCACTGCCGCGATGATGGCATAACCGTCACCTAAACCAGATAATGTGAATATCCAGAAAATACAAACCAAGGTCTCAGCCAGCACGAGTAAAGATAAAATAGATTTACCTAATGCAGCAGGTGTAGGGTCAGAAAATCTGCTCCAGAATTCGCGCGTTAGTATTGATGAAGTAGATGCATTTTCGAACATAGGATGATGTGGGTAATTAATTATATTTTTTAATGATTAGCAACACACTATAACGCAAGATGAAGTGTTTTTGTAGTCTCTACAAACATTAGCCTTAGCTCATTTGTTCCTTACAATTATTTTAGCAAACGGAAGCTAATCAGTTTTTTTGATAAGCTTTTAATGCTTAAATTTTAAATGTGTAAAAATCAAATACATTTGAATGCGTTAGCTTCATCTAAAGATTAATTAAGCACCCGTAGTAAATGTCATCAACTACTTAAAAAAACTAACTTATATAAAATATAAGTCATTCATAAAATAGCATGAATGACTTAATTTTATGCTTGATTTGCATGCGCCTAAGGGTTATTGTTTAGTTCGGGCTTATCTTCGAAACCCTTTTATTGACAAGGGGTTTGGCTGATTTAAGCTGGCTTTTAGACACTATAAAAAAAGTAACAAAGTGATGCGGTTCTACGAATAGAAATACTACATTATCAATAGCAAAACTAGAGGAGTCAGCATGAGTTTAGATCTACTAAGAGGCCTTGGCGTAAAAATACCCTACAAAGCCAAATACGATAATTTCATTGGCGGCAAATGGGTTGCACCAGTAAAAGGTGAATACTTTGATGTTATTACGCCGATTACCGGCAAACCATATACACAAGCGGCTCGCTCTAGCGCTGAGGACGTTGAACTTGCATTAGATGCTGCGCATGCTGCAGCGGACAAATGGGGCCGCACTGCACCAGGCGAACGTGCTAACTTGCTACTTAAAATTGCAGACCGTCTGGAAGCTAATCTTGAATTATTAGCCACAGCGGAAACCATTGATAACGGCAAACCGATTCGTGAAACAATGAATGCTGACATTCCGTTGGCGATTGACCATTTCCGTTACTTTGCAGGCTGTATGCGTGCTCAAGAAGGTAGCTTGAGTGAAATTGACGAGACTATGGTTGCTTATCACTTCCATGAGCCTATCGGTGTTATTGGTCAAATCATTCCTTGGAACTTCCCAATTTTAATGGCGGCTTGGAAACTAGCGCCAGCGGTTGTTGCCGGTAACTGTGTGGTCATGAAACCTGCAGAATTCACACCGATCAGCATTTTGATTTTGATGGAATTAATTGCAGACATCTTACCTCCAGGCGTCATTAATATTGTTAACGGTTTCGGTCGTGAAGTTGGTGCCCCTCTTGCAAACAGTCGTCGTATTGGCAAAATCGCCTTTACTGGTTCAACAGCCACTGGCCGCGTGATTGCACAAGCAGCAGCTTCAAACTTGATTCCAGCCACTTTAGAACTAGGCGGAAAATCACCTAACGTGTTCTTTGAAGATATTGCTGATGCAGATGATGACTTTTTTGATAAAGCCGTTGAAGGTCTTGTATTATTCGCTTTCAACCAAGGTGAAGTTTGTACTAGCCCATCACGCGCTTTGATTCAAGAATCTGTTTATGATAAGTTCATGGAACGTGTGTTACCACGCGTTGCTGCCATTATTCAAGGCAACCCGTTAGACCCTAACACCATGATTGGTGCGCAAGCATCTCAAGACCAACTTAATAAAATCATGTCATACATGGACATTGGCAAACAAGAAGGTGCGCAAGTGCTTATTGGTGGCGAACGTAATATATTAGGTGGTGCTTTTGCCGACGGTTACTACATTCAGCCAACATTGCTTAAAGGCAATAACAAAATGCGCGTGTTCCAGGAAGAGATTTTTGGCCCAGTGCTTGCGGTTACAACCTTTAAAGATGAAGCTGATGCGCTTGCGATTGCCAATGACACTGTATTTGGTCTTGGTTCAGGCGTTTGGACACGTGATGGTAGCCGTGCTTACCGCATGGGCCGTGGTATTAAAGCTGGTCGCGTTTGGACTAACTGTTACCACGCTTACCCTGCACATGCGGCATTTGGTGGCTATAAAGAATCTGGCATTGGTCGTGAAACACACAAAATGATGCTGGATCATTACCAACAAACTAAGAATCTTTTAGTGAGCTACAGCCCTAAAAAACTAGGCTTTTTCTAAACTATGATTTTTTTAAATAGTGCTTTCTA